>NZ_JAVSCF010000039.1:0-33732 GCF_031932565.1 Streptomyces sp. B1866 | reverse complement strand
CGGGCGGGCGGCGGCACGCGGGCGCTCGGGCCGCCCGGCCGCCGCCCGCCCAGGCCCACCCCGGCAGGGGCTGACGTGGCGGATGTCACGTTTCGCGGGCGGTGGCAGCAGAAGCCGCCACCGGGCCCGCCCCACCCCGTACGGCACGCGCGGGCCGCGCGCCCGGAAGGCCGGTTTCCCAGCCCCACCGCCCTCGGCATCCGTTATTTCGCATGTGTGTGGCGCCGGGCGCTACGTCATCGAAGACGACCGCCGACGGGCGCGCCCGCCAGGCGGCTGCCCGCGGCCTCGCGAGAGGCGCGCGGGGCCGCTGGGGCGTGGCGATAAACACCGCGCGGCGGACGTTACGTCACCGTAAGGTGGCCGACATGCAGGTGCTCCAGTCCACGAAACTCGCCAACGTCTGCTACGAGATCCGGGGTCCGGTGCTTGAGGAGGCGATGCGTCTTGAGGCAGCGGGCCACCGCATCCTGAAGCTCAACACCGGCAACCCGGCCGCCTTCGGCTTCGAGTGCCCTCCGGAGATTCTGGAGGACATGCTGCGCAACCTCGGTGACGCGCACGGCTACGGCGACGCCAAGGGGCTGCTGTCGGCGCGGCGCGCGGTGATGCAGCACTACCAGACCAAGGGCATCGAGCTGGACGTGGAGGACGTGTTCCTCGGCAACGGCGTGTCCGAGCTGATCCAGATGTCGATGCAGGGCCTGCTGGACAACGGCGACGAGGTGCTGATCCCGTCCCCGGACTACCCGCTGTGGACGGCCGCCGTCTCGCTGGCCGGGGGCACGGCCGTGCACTACCGCTGCGACGAGCAGTCCGACTGGCTGCCGGACCTGGCGGACATCGAGCGGAAGGTCACCGACCGCACCAAGGCGATCGTGGTGATCAACCCGAACAACCCGACGGGCGCGGTCTACGGCGACGAGTTCCTGCACGGCATAGCCGAGATCGCCCGCCGCCACCACCTGATCGTCTGCGCGGACGAGATCTACGACAGGATCCTGTACGACGGGGTCACGCACACCCCGTTCGCCGTGATCGCCCCCGACCTGCTGACGCTGACGTTCAACGGGCTGTCCAAGGCGTACCGGGTGGCGGGCTACCGCAGCGGCTGGCTGGCGGTGTGCGGGCCCAAGGCGCACGCCGCGAACTACCTGGAGGGCCTGACGATCCTGGCCAACATGCGGCTGTGCGCGAACATGCCCGCGCAGCACGCGGTGGCCACGGCGCTGGGCGGGCGGCAGTCGATCAACGCGCTGGTGCTGCCCGGCGGGCGGCTGCTGGAGCAGCGCGACACGGCGTACGAGCTGCTGACGCGGATCCCGGGCGTGACGTGCGTGAAGCCGAAGGGCGCGCTGTACGCGTTCCCGAAGCTGGACCCGAAGGTCTACAAGATCAAGGACGACCGGCAGATGGTGCTGGACCTGCTGCGGGCCGAGAAGATCATGATCGTGCACGGCACGGGCTTCAACTGGCCCGAGCAGGACCACTTCCGCATCGTCACGCTCCCGGCCAAGAAGGACCTGGCCGACGCCGTGACGCGGATCGGGAACTTCCTCGACGGCTACGGCCAGCCCTGACACCGCCGTGCCCGCGGCGGGAGCCGTTCCGGGCGCGGGCGCACGCGCGGCGGCGCACCGGTTGATCGCACTCAACTTTAGACAGAGTCCAAGTTAGGATGGCCTCCTCAGCCTTTTGGAGGCCGTCGATGTACGAACCGATCCGTACCCAGTCGGTCCACAGCGCGGCACCGCCTGTGCCCGACTTCCCGCACCGCACGCGCGAGGAGGAGCTGGACACCCAGCTCGCGGCCCACCTGACCGCCCTGCTGACCGTCACCGACGAGCTGCGCGCCGCCGCCGGCGGCCCGCGCGGCGGCGGGGACCTGGACACGGCCGCCGAGCGGCTGGTGCGGCAGATAGCCCGGCTGCGCGGCGGGCGCGCGCCTGAGCGGCTCGCCCCGGCCGCCCCGGCCACGCGCCGTCCGCTGGACGAGGCGGGTCTGGCGGCGCTGCACCGGCGCGCGCACGCGCTGGCCGGGCGGGCGCTGGTGGTGGCCGCCTCGCGCGCGGACACCGTGGCCGCGATCCTCGCGGCGGAGCGGATGGACGCGCACGCCGCCGCCCCGCGGCTGGCGGCGACCGCGTAACGGCCCCGGTCCGCGGGCGAAGACCGCCACGCGGACCGGGTGCGGGTGCCGCTGCCGGAGTGCGGGAGGCGGGCCAGCCGCCACACGCCGTCCGGCCTCAGGGTGCGCGCCGTCCGGCCCTGGAGTGCGCCAGGCGCCGCTCGCGCGCCCGCTCGCCGCTCAGCCCAGGCGCTTGACCAGGGCCTCGTACTCGCTCCACAGCTCCTTGGGCGTGTGGTCGCCGAAGGTGTTCAGGTGGCCGGGGATCAGGGCGGCCTCCTCGCGCCAGACGTCCTTGTCGACGCTCAGCAGCAGGTCGAGCGCGGCGTCCTCCAGGTCGAGGCCGTCGGTGTCCAGCGCCTCCCGGGTCGGCAGGATGCCGATGGGGGTCTCGACGCCCTCGGCGCGACCGTCGAGCCGGTCCACGATCCACTTCAGCACGCGGCTGTTCTCGCCGAAGCCCGGCCAGACGAAGCGGCCCTCGTCGTCCTTCCGGAACCAGTTGACGTAGTAGATCTTCGGCAGCTTGGCCGGGTCGGCGTTCTTGCCGACCTCCAGCCAGTGGCCCATGTAGTCGCCCATGTTGTAGCCGCAGAACGGCAGCATGGCGAAGGGGTCGCGGCGCAGCTCGCCCACCTTGCCCTCGGCGGCGGCGGTCTTCTCGGAGGCGACGTTCGCCCCGAGGAACACGCCGTGCTGCCAGCTGAAGGACTCGGTGACCAGCGGCACCGCGCTGGCGCGGCGGCCGCCGAAGAGGATCGCCGAGATCGGCACGCCGCGCGGGTCCTCCCACTCGGGCGCGATGATCGGGCACTGCCCGGCCGGGACGGTGAAGCGGGCGTTGGGGTGGGCGGCCGGGGTGTCGGAGGCGGGCGTCCAGCCGTTGCCCTTCCAGTCGGTCAGGCGGGCCGGGGACTCCTCGGTCATGCCCTCCCACCACACGTCGCCGTCGTCGGTGAGGGCCACGTTGGTGAAGATCGCGTTGCCCCACAGGGTCTTCATGGCGTTGGCGTTGGTGTGCTCGCCGGTGCCGGGCGCGACGCCGAAGAAGCCGGCCTCGGGGTTGATCGCGTACAGCCGGCCGTCCTCGCCGAAGCGCATCCAGGCGATGTCGTCGCCGACCGTCTCCACCGACCAGCCGCTGACCGTGGGCTCCAGCATGGCGAGGTTGGTCTTGCCGCAGGCGCTGGGGAAGGCGGCGGCCACGTACTTGGCTTCTCCGCGCGGCGGCGTGAGCTTGAGGATCAGCATGTGCTCGGCCAGCCAGCCCTCGTCGCGGGCCATGACCGAGGCGATGCGCAGCGCGTAGCACTTCTTGCCCAGCAGCGCGTTCCCGCCGTACCCGGAGCCGTACGACCAGATCTCCCGCGTCTCGGGGAAGTGCGAGATGTACTTGGTGGAGTTGCAGGGCCACGGCACGTCGGCCTGGCCGTCGGCGAGCGGCGCGCCGACGGTGTGGACGGCGCGGACGAAGTCGCCGTCGGTGCCCAGCTGCTCCAGGACCGCGTTGCCCATGCGGGTCATGGTGCGCATCGAGACGGCGACGTACGCCGAGTCGGTGATCTCCACGCCGAGTGCGGACAGCGGCGAGCCGAGCGGGCCCATGCAGAACGGGACGACGTACATGGTCCGGCCGCGCATCGCGCCGCGGAAGATCCCCCGCTCCCCGGTGAAGATCTCCCGCATCTCGCCGGGGGCCTTCCAGTGGTTGGTCGGCCCCGCGTCCTCCTCCTTCTCGGAGCAGATGAAGGTGCGGTCCTCCACGCGGGCGACGTCGGTAGGGTCGGACGCCGCGTAGTAGGAGCCGGGACGCTTGATGGGGTCGAGCCGGGTGAACGTCCCCTTGGCGACGAGCTCCTCACACAGGCGCTCGTACTCCGCCTCCGAGCCGTCGCACCAGACCACTTCGTCGGGCTGGGTGATGGCGGCGATCTCGCTGACCCAGGACACCAGGCCCTGGTGGCTGGTGGGCGGACTGGTGGGGACGCTGGGAATAGTGAGGGGGGTAGGGGATGATGCCGCTGCTGCGCGCGCCACGATCGCTCCGTTCCGCCGGAACCGCGCTGCTCCGGCGCAAGTAAGTGAGGGTTTTTTCGGATATGTGCACGGATATCCGTTGTGGAGACAGCTACCCCTTGGGGGCCGCGACCCGGACGCTTCGGCTCATCCGGTGCCGACCGCGCTCAAATGCTGCGCTCATTTGATCATCCGTCGGCTCAAGCGTTCTGTCTAGTGGGCGGTTCCGTGACGATCGCCACTCAGGTCCCATTTGCGGCCTGGATCGGACCTACGGTGCCGTAGGTAGCATGAGCGCATGACCGCCGCGTCGCCAGGGGCCGACCAGCCCACTCCGGAAGTCCCAGTAGCCCCAGCGCACTCGCTCAAACCGTCCCCAACGGCCGCCGCGCACCAGCTCAAACCGCGCCTGCGGGGCTGGCTGCACGCCGGGATGTTCCCGGCCGCGCTGGTCTCCGGCGTGGTGCTCACCGCCCTCGCCGACAGCCCTCGCGGCCGCCTGGCCTGCGCGATCTACACTCTCACCGCCTGTGCGCTGTTCGGCGTGAGCGCCCTGTACCACCGGGGCGACTGGGGCCCGCGCGCCTCGGCCGTGCTGCGCCGACTGGACCACGCCAACATCTTCCTGATCATCGCGGGCACGTACACGCCCTTCACCCTGCTGCTCCTGCCGCACGGCAAACAGCAGGTGCTGCTGTGGCTGGTGTGGGCGGGGGCGCTGGCCGGGATCGCCTTCCGGGTCTTCTGGGTCGGCGCGCCCCGCTGGCTGTACACGCCCTGCTACATCGCGCTGGGCTGGGCGGCGATCTTCTTCCTGCCCGACTTCCTGCGCGCGGGCGGCATCGCCGTCATGTCCCTGATCCTGGTCGGCGGCCTGCTGTACAGCCTGGGCGCGGTGGTCTACGGCACCAAGCGGCCCAACCCGTCACCCCGGTGGTTCGGCTTCCACGAGGTGTTCCACTCCTTCACCCTGGCGGCCTTCGTCGTGCACTACGTCGGCGTCTCGATCGTCGCCTACCAGCACGCCTGATCGGGCCGCGACCACGCGCAGCCCGGCCGCCCCGGCGCGGGCCCGCCCGTCTGGCCGCCCGACCGCGTGTCCCGGCCGCCACGCCGCCCGGCCCCCGGCGCGCCGGGGCCTGGGGCGCTGTGCTCCTGGCGCTCCGGGAAGGGCGGGAGGCCGCCCCGGGCCCGGGACCCCGGTGACCGCCTGGCCGGGGGCCACTGCCCGACAGACGGGAGGCCGCTGGGGCACGGGCGGAAGCCGGGGGCGGCCCCGGAGCCCGGCCCGGGAGTCGGTGACCGCCCAGCCGGGACCGCTGGGCCACGGGCCCGGCGGCAACGCGACCGCGGAGCGGCTCGGCAGCGAATCCGCACGCCGGAGACCGCGGTCAGCCGCCGACTGCGCGATGGGAGCCGGGGCCGGGGCCGGCCCGGGCCGGGTCCGGGGGCGTTCCTGCGGGCCGCCGACTCCGAGGCGGCGGGGCAGTGGCCGGGCCCGGGCCGGAGGTCACAGGTCGACCAGGACCGTGCCGACGTGCCGCCCGGCGAGGAGTTCGCGCAGGGCGCGCGGCGCCTGGCCGATGCCCTGGAGGCGTACGTGCGGGAAGGACAGCGTCCCCTCGCGCAGGCCCCGCGCGAAGACGGCCGTCCACTCCGGGATGACGTCCATGTGGTCGTAGAGGGCGATGCCGCGCAGGGTGATCCCGCGATCGGTCAGCGCCACCGTGTCGATCTGCACCGGAGCGGCCGTGCCGCCACCGGCCTGGGCGGACAGCGCGCCGACGACGGCGAAGCGGGCACCCCGGCGGGCCACGGCCAAGGCGGCGCGCAGCTGCTCCCCGCCGACGTTGTCGAAGACCGCGTCCAGGCCGTCGGGCGCCGCCTCGCGCAGCTGGTCCTCGATCGGCCCGGCGCCCCGGACCACCACCGCGTCGTACCCCAGCTCCGCCAGCAGCCGGTCCGCCTTGTCCGGCGAGCCCGTGCTGCCGATGACCCGCTTGGCGCCGCGCAACCGGGCGATCTGGCCCGCCAGGGACCCGACGCCGCCCGCGGCCCCGGTCACGAACACGGTGTCGTCCGGGCGCACGTCCGCGCCGCGCACGACGCCCATCCACGCGCTGGGCCCCTGGGAGAGGTACGCGGCCGGGTCGGGCAGCGCGACCGGGTCGAGCCGGTGCGCCTCGGCCGAGTCGACGACCGCGTACTCCCGCCAGCCGAACCGGTGCTCGATCAGGTCTCCGGGCCGAGGCGGGTCCGCGCCGCCGTCCGGGGCACCCGGCACCCCGGACGGCGGGCCCCCGGCCCACCCGACACCGGGCCCCGGATCCGCCGATCGCGGGTGCCCGGTGGGCGGGCCCTCGGTGACGCGGCCCTGTGCCCCCCAGCTCTCGCCGCCCCGTCCCCCCGGCCTCAGGCCACCGGCCTCCCGGCCCGCGTCCACCGGACCGCCGGAACCGCCGCCCGTATCGAACGGACCGCCCGTGCCACCGGAACCGCCGAACGGACCGCTCGTGTCACCGGGACCGGTGGGACGGCCCGCACCGACGCGACCGCCGACCCGCGGGCGGTCCGGCGCGGCGACCACCTCCCCCACCGCCAGGCCCCACAGCGGCTCGCCCTCCGCGAAGGGCGGCACGAACAGGTCGGCGTCCCCGTTCATCAGCGTGCGCATGACGGCCGTGACCGACATGACCCGGTTGCGCACGAGCACCTGGCCGGGCCCCGGCACCGGCACCGGCGCCTCCGCCACCTCGAAGTGCTCCGCACGCAGCTCCTCCCCGGGCCGGGGCCGGACGGCGAGGCGCACCTCGCGGTGCGTGGCGGGGACGGCGGTCATCGCGGCTCCACGGGGCGGTCGGGCAGCGCAAGGACAGCCGCGCGGCGCGAGCGGGGACCGGCCCGCGCCGGACGGCACTCCCCGACCGTAGGCCCCGCCGCTCAGGCCCGGCTCAGGCCGCCGCGGTCCCGCCGACGGGCGGGCCCCGGCGGCCCCGGCTGCCACCGCTCACGGCACGGCCAGGGCCGTGAGTGCGCCCAGGTTGTCCGCCAGGGCCTCGGCGTCGGAGGTGGGCGCCTCGCAGGTGAAGTGGCGGCAGACGTACGCGGCCGGGCGGCCGTCGGCCAGTGGGCGACCCTCGACGAGCGGCACCTCGCCGGAGCCGGGCGGACCGACCGCGACGACCGCGCCGGGCGCGGTGCCCAGCAGGGCGGCCCGGTGCAGGGCCAGGGTGGCCGGGTCCCCGTCGGGGCCCACGACCGCCACCTCACGCGGCCCGTCGAGCAGGGCCTCGGCCACCGCCAGGCCCCAGCCGACGTACCGGGGCGCGCGCGGGCCGAGCGCGGTGACCACGCCCAGGGCCCGCTCGGCCGCCTCCCGGTGGCGGTCGCTGCCGGTGAGGGCCGCGTAGGACAGCAGCGCCCCGGCCGCGGCCGTCCAGCCGGAGGGCGCGGCGTTGTCCGTGGGGTCCTGGGGGCGGCGGATCAGGGCCTCGGCGTCGTCGGCCGTGTCGTACAGCGCGCCGTCCGCGTCGGCGAAGCGGCGCAGCACCGTGTCGAGCAGCAGGCCCGCCAGCTCCACCCAGGCGCCCTCGCCGGTGACGGCCGAGAGGGCGAGGAAGCCCTCGGCCACGTCGGCGTAGTCCTCCAGGACGCCCGCGTGGGAACCGGTCGATCCGGCGAGCGAGGTGCGGGCCAGTCGGCCGCGGTCGTCCAGGTGGACGCGGACCAGCAGGTCGGCGGCGGCGGTGGCGGCGGCCACCAGGTCGGGACGGTCGAAGTAGGCGCCGGTCTCGGCGAGGGCGGCGATGGCCAGCCCGTTCCACGCGGCGACGACCTTGTCGTCTCGGCCGGGGCGCGGCCTCCGCTCGCGGGCCGCGAGCAGCCGCTGCCGCACGGACGCCAGCCGGGCGGCGTCGGACGGCGGCTCGCCGTCGGGCAGCTGGAGCACCGAGGCGCCGCGCTCGAAGGTGCCCTCCTCGGTCACGCCGAAGTACCCCGCGGCGAACGCCGCGTCCGCCTCGCCCAGCGCGTGGCGCAGCTGGGCGGGCGTCCATACGTAGTACGCGCCCTCGGCGTGGCCGCCGGACTCGTCGTCGCTGTCGGCGTCGAGCGCGGAGGCGAAACCGCCCTGCTCGGTGCGCATCTCGCGCAGCAGGAACTCCGCGGTCTCCAGAGCGACGCGGCGGGCCAGACCGGAGCCGGTGGCCCGCCACAGGTGGGCGTAGACGCGGGTCAGCAGCGCGTTGTCGTAGAGCATCTTCTCGAAGTGCGGGACGGTCCAGGTGGCGTCCACGGCATAGCGCGCGAAGCCGCCGCCGAGCTGGTCGTAGATGCCGCCGCGGGCCATGGCCTCGCAGGTGGCCCGCACCATCTGCGAGGCGGCCTCGGAGCCGGTGCGGGCGTGGTGGCGCAGCAGGAACTCCAGCACCATGGACGGCGGGAACTTCGGCGCGCCGCCGAAGCCGCCGTGCACGGCGTCGAAGTCGCGGGTGAGGCCCATGAGCGCGGCGTGCAGGTCGTCGGCGCCGGGCGGGCGAGGGGCGCCGTAGGCCAGGGACCGGGCGGCCAGGTCCCGCGCGATGCCGCCGGCGACCTCGCCGACCTCCTCGCGCCGCTCCGCCCAGGCGGCCCGCACGCCCTCCAGCACCTGCCGGAAGGAGGGCATGCCGTGCCGGGGGCGGGGCGGGAAGTACGTGCCGAAGTAGAACGGCTCGGCGTCGGGGGTGAGGAACACGGTCATCGGCCAGCCGCCGTGGCCGGTGGCGGCCTGCACCGCCTCCATGTAGACGGCGTCGACGTCGGGCCGCTCCTCGCGGTCGACCTTGACGGACACGAAGTGCTCGTTGAGGAGGGCGGCGGTCTCCTCGTCCTCGAAGGACTCGCGCGCCATGACGTGGCACCAGTGGCACGCAGAGTATCCGACCGACAGCAGAACGGGGACATCGCGCCGTTTTGCCTCCTCGAACGCCTCGGGTCCCCACGGCCACCAGTCGACCGGATTATCAGCGTGCTGAAGCAGATAAGGCGAGGTCATACCAGCCAACCGGTTCATACGACCCAGCCTCTCACAGCGCCTGGCGCGACCGGCGAGACCTTCACGCGCCCGCCTCGCTCGGCCGAATTGCACTTGCGGGCCATCGCGTGGCCGGCGGCTCCTCCCTCTCGGGGTCGGTGTCGAACCTTTCCGGCGTTCCTCCGGGTCGAGCGGTCCAACACCTGGGAACAGTAGGCTGGGCGCAGCAGCGCTGGACCTGCCGAGGCTCCTCGAAGGAGGTACACCATGACCGCCGAGATGGTGGCGCCCGCGTGGATGCGTACGCAGATCAGCGCGGAACAGTACGACTCCTGGTCCGAGGAACAGTGCGCCGGCATCGAGATCGTGGACGGGATGGTCGTCGTGAGTCCGAGCGCCTCGAAGCGGCACAACCGGCTGGCCCGGATCCTGGCCAATGCCCTGGACGCAGGTGCAGGCTCTGACTGGAACGCGGACACGGACTTCGACGTCCGCCTGCAGGACGTTCCGCTCACCAACCGCCGCCCTGACGTCATCGTCTACCGGGCAGAGACCATCGACCTCACACCCACCCGCCCTGAGCACGTACTCCTGGTCGTCGAGGTCGTGTCGCCCGGCTCGGAGACCACTGACCGGATCGTGAAGGTGGACCAGTACGCCAAGGCCGGCATCCCCTTCTACTGGCGAGTCGAGCAGGCCGCCGCCGGGGTCCCGATCGTCTACACCTACATCCTCGACCCCGCCACCAAGACTTACAGGGACGGCGAGATGTTCACCGGCACGGTGAGGGCCACCGTGCCTTTCTCCATCACGGTCGATCTTGGGGTCATGTAAGGAACGGAGAAGTCGCCCCGCTTTCGATGTTGGCCGGTGGCGCCCGGATCCATTCTGGGGACTGTAGATCGTTCGGATCTGGCCCGTAGTCGGTGGTGATGTCGGGTAGCCATCAGGGCAGGAGGATGCGGTTGCGGAGGAGGTCGGATCCCGGGCGGACCTCCTCGGGCGGGCCGGGCAAGCTGGGGGTCTACAGGCGCCCGGGCGAGCCGGGTGGGCCAGAGGTCCACGGACGCCCGGGCGTACCGGGCCCGGGCGAGCCGGTGACCCACGGCCGCGGGGCGTATCGCGGTCGCACCACGCGCCGCCGCACCCGTGCCGACCAGGCTGCCGGACGCCCGGGCGGACCGGACCCCGGGCGGGCCGGGGAACTACGGGCGGGCCGGGGAACTACGGGCGGCCGGGGGCCTCGCCGTCAGGCCGGGCGCCGCCGCCGACCGGGCCGGGCGCGCCACCCGGTCGACGAGCCGCCGCGGGCCCGCCGTCCCGCGGCTGCCCCGCCTCCGGCGCCTCCTGGAAGTCCACCTTCTTCATGTGCTTGTTCATGGACTTCATCAGCAGCCAGACCGCGACGCCCATCAGTGCGAAGACGATGAAGCCGAGGACGCCGGGAGTGACCTTGTTGTCGTCCAGGTCCTTGGCGAGCTGGACGGCCGGAAACGCCTGCGCCGCGGCGAGGGTGCTCATCATGGGCTCAATTGTTGCGGATGCCCGCGAAGAGGTCGTCCTCGGGGAGGGAGGTGTCCACCAGGGACTTGGCCAGCTCGTACTCCTCCGTCGGCCAGACCTCCTTCTGGATGTCCATCGGCACGTGGAACCAGCCGCCGTCGGGGTCGATCTGCGTACGGTGGGCGATCAGCGCCTTGTCGCGGATCTCGAAGAAGTCGCTGCACGGCACGTAGGTGGTCAGGGTGCGCTCGGGCCAGTCGGTCCGGTCCCAGCGCTCCAGCCACTCCCCGTAGGGCGACTCCAGGCCGCGCGCGAGCAGTGACTCGTGCAGCGCCTGGGTGCGCGGGCGGTTGAATCCCTGGTTGTAGTAGAGCTTCAGCGGCTGCCACGGCTCGCCCGCGTCCGGGTACCGCTCGGGGTCGCCCGCGGCGTCGAAGGCCACCATGGAGATCTTGTGGGTCATGATGTGGTCGGGGTGCGGGTAGCCGCCGTTCTCGTCGTACGTGGTGATCACGTGCGGCCTGAACGAGCGGACGAGCCTGACCAGCGCCTCGGCGGCGTCCTCCACGGGCTGAAGCGCGAAGCAGCCCTCGGGGAGCGGGGGCAGCGGGTCGCCCTCGGGCAGGCCGGAGTCCACGAAGCCCAGCCACTCCTGCCTGACGCCGAGGATTTCGCGCGCCTCCTCCATCTCCTTGGCGCGCACCTCGTGAATGTGCTCCTCGATATAGGGGTCGCCCTGGAGCTTGGGGTTCAGGATGGAGCCGCGTTCCCCGCCGGTGCAGGTCGCGACCAGCACGTCCACCCCCTCGGACACGTACTTCGCCATGGTGGCGGCACCCTTGCTGGACTCGTCGTCCGGATGGGCGTGCACGGCCATGAGTCGCAGCTGCTCGGTCAAGGCAGGATCCTCGGTGATTCGGAGCGGTAGACGGCTTCTATAGTGACTCAGACACCGGGTGGAATAATTCCCGGTTCCCCGAACTTATCGGAGGAAGGCATCATGGGCGCCGTGCGCGAGGGGCTGCCGTCCGGGCGTTACGGCCGGGCCACGGACGAGCGCGCGGACCGTACCCTGAAGGTGGTCGGCGCCGTGCTGGGCGCCGGAGCGGTGGCGGTGCTCGGCTGGTTCGGGTTCTCGTACTTCACCAGCCAGGACGTCACCGGCCAGGTGACCGCCTTCCAGGTCGTCTCCGACGACGCCGTCCAGGTCCGCCTGGAGGTCACCAAGGGCGAGAGCGCCACCGGCGTGTGCACGCTGCGGGCGCTGGACGCCGACCACGCCGAGGTGGGCCGCAAGGACGTCACCATCGACCAGCGGCGGGACGACGTCGTGCGGGTGGTGACCGTCCGGACCACGAGCCGGGCCACCGCCGCCGAGCTGGTGGACTGCGAGTCCGCCGACGGCGGCCGTTAACAGCACCCCTACGTGCCGGGACTCCCCGTTTCGTCCCGGAATTGTTAGGCTCGTGGTTTCGCCCCGCTTCGAAGGCGCAACCCTTCCGAGTAGGGCGTTCATTTGTATACCCAGTACGAACCTGGGCAATGATCTGAGCATCGACCCCAGTACCGACGAGGAGCACCCGTGACCCAGACCAGCGCTAACGTCACCTGGCTGACGCAGGAGGCGTACGACCAGTTGAAGGCAGAGCTGGAGTATCTGTCGGGTCCCGCACGTGTCGACATCGCGAAGAAGATCGAGGCGGCGCGGGAGGAAGGTGACCTGCGGGAGAACGGCGGTTACCACGCCGCCAAGGAGGAGCAGGGCAAGCAGGAGCTCCGCGTCCGCCAGCTCACGCAGCTTCTGGAGAACGCGAAGGTGGGCGAGGCCCCGGCCGACACCGGCGTGGTGGCTCCCGGCATGGTGGTCAGCATCGCCTTCGACGGCGACCCGGACGACACGCTGTCCTTCCTGCTCGCCTCCCGGGAGTACGCGAGCGGGGTCATCGAGACCTACTCGCCGCAGTCCCCGCTCGGCTCGGCGGTCAACGGCAAGAAGGTCGACGAGATGGCCGAGTACGAGCTGCCGAACGGCCGGAAGGCGTCGGTGAAGATCCTGGACGCCAAGCCCTACCAGGGCTGAGCGCGGGCCCGTCTCGGCCCCCGGCCGGGAGGGCCGGGGGCCGAGGCCGCGCCGGGCAGCGCCCGGGGGTCGCGCGGCGGGCCAGGGGACGCGGTGCGGCGCGGGACGTCCAGGGCGCGGCGGGGCCGCCTCGCCGGGCGCCCGGAGCCCTGGACCGGCGCGGATGCGCCGCTCGCCGCCGCGCCACCCGCCGCACGGGTCCCGGCGGGCTAGGGCCTGACGCCGCCCAGGCGCCGCCGGGCGGCGGCTGTCAGACGCTCGCCGAGCGGTACTTGCGGACGGCCAGGGTCCGGAAGATCGCGATGATCACGATCGACCAGAGGATCGAGGCCCACACCGGGTGCTGCATGGGCCAGGCGTCCGAGACCAGGCCCTCGGGGTTGCCGTACAGCTCCCGCGCCGCCTGCACGGTGGCGCTGAACGGGTTCCAGTCGGCGACGTGCCCGAGGAAGGCGGGCATCTGGCTGGACGGCACGAAGGCGTTCGATATGAACGTCAGCGGGAACAGCCAGATCAGGCCCCCCGAGGTCGCCGCCTCCGGGCTGCGCACGGACAGGCCGATCAGCGCGCCGATCCAGGAGAAGGCGTAGCCGAGCAGGAGCAGCAGGGCGAAGCCCACGAGCGCCTCCGGTATGCCGTCGTGCACCCGCCAGCCGACGATGACCGCGACGACGGCCAGCACGACGAGGGTCAGCGCCGTCTGCACCAGGTCCGCCAGCGTGCGGCCGGTGAGCACCGCGCCGCGCGACATCGGCAGCGACCGGAAGCGGTCGATCAGGCCCTTGTGCATGTCCTCGGCGATGCCCGCGCCCGCACCCGCCGTGGCGAAGGTGACCGTCTGCGCGAAGATGCCCGCCATCAGGAACTCGCGGTACGCCGAGGCCCCGCCGCCCGACCCCGGCACGGCGATGGCGCCGCCGAAGACGTAGCTGAACAGCACCACGAACATGATCGGCTGGATCAGCCCGAAGATCACGATCTCCGGGATACGCATCATGCGGATGAGGTTGCGCCGGGCCACCACGAGCGAGTCGCGCGCGCCCCGCACCAGGCCCGCCCGTTTCGGCGGGGCCGCGTGATGGTGGCGGGCCACGGGACTGGTCCTCTGGTCGACTGCCATCACTTGGCCTCCTCGTTCCCGTTCGCCGGGGCCGCCTCGGCGCCGTGGCCGGTGAGCGATATGAACACGTCGTCGAGCGTGGGGCGGCGCAGGCCGATGTCGTCGATCTCGATGCCGCGGGTGTCCAGCTCGCGGATGACCTCGGCGAGCAGCCTGGCGCCGCCGGCGACCGGGACGGTCACCTTGCGGATGTGGTCCTGGACGGTGGCCTCGCCCTTGCCCAGGCCCCGCAGCACCTGCACGGCCTCCGGCAGGCGCTCGCGCTCGTGCACCACGACCTCCACGCGCTCGCCGCCCGTCTGCGCCTTGAGCTGGTCGGCCGTGCCGCGGGCGATGACGTGTCCGTGGTCGATGACGCATATGTCGTCGGCGAGGTGGTCGGCCTCCTCCAGATACTGCGTGGTCAGCAGCAGGGTGGTGCCGCCGGCCACCAGCTCCTGGATGACCTCCCACAGCGCCTGCCGGTTGCGCGGGTCGAGACCCGTGGTCGGCTCGTCCATGAACATCACCGGCGGGCTGACCACCAGGGCGGCCGCCAGGTCGAGGCGACGGCGCATACCGCCGGAGTACGTCTTGGTGGTGCGGTCGGCCGCCTCGGTGAGGTTGAAGCGCTCCAGCAGCTCGACCGCGCGGACCTTGGCGGTGCGCGCGCTCATCTGGTAGAGCTGGCCGACCATCTGGAGGTTCTCGCGACCGGTGAGGTATTCGTCCACGGCCGCGAACTGGCCGGACAGGCCGATGGACCTGCGTACCTCGTTGGGATTGCGGACCACGTCGAGGCCGGCGACACGGGCCGTGCCGCCGTCGGGTTTGAGCAGGGTGGTCAGCACCCGGACGGTGGTGGTCTTGCCGGCGCCGTTGGGGCCGAGCAGTCCCAGGACGGTTCCTTGCGGGACGTCGAGGTCGACGCCGTCCAGAGCCCTTACTTCGCCGAAGGTCTTCACCAGGCCCTCGGCATAGATGGCGCCTGGCATATGGCTTCCCCCTAGTTTCGGTGTTCGCGGTTTCTCGGGTCGCTGACGGGCCTGTGGCGGTCAGTGTGCAACGGTGCGGAACGGTGCGCGCGCGCAGAACCGAGGCACGGCCCGCACAGTGTAGCGCAATACGCGATACATCGCGATATAGTTCGTGTGTGGATCCGCGGGGCCGGGCGGGTCGGAAGCGGTCAGGCGGCGTTGTGGACGACGGCGGAGATCAGACGGGCATCAGACGGACAGCGGGCATCAGGCGGGCAACGGACGGGAGGCGGACAGCGGACGGGAGCAGGAAGGAGGAGGAACGGGCAAGGCGGCGGCGCCACGGGGCCGCCCGCCGCCCGCCGCCCACGGCTCGCGCGGCCCTGCGGCCTGCGCGGAACCGTCCGGTGCCGGGTCGGTCGGCGCGGGGCCGGCCGACGCCGGGTCGGTGGCGCGGGATCGGCNGGCCGACGCCGGGTCGGTGGCGCGGGATCGGCGGCGCGGGGATCGGCGGCGCGGGATCGGCAGCGGGGATCGGTGGCGCGGGGATCGGCGGCGCGGGATCGGTCAGGCCAGCACGGTGTAGCCCGCCTCCCTCAGCGCCGCGCCGACCTGGGCGCAGTGCTCCGGCCCCTTGGTCTCCAGGTGCACGTCCACCTCCGCTTCCGTGAGCCCGAGCCGCGGGTCGGTCCGTACGTGGCCCACGTCCAGGACGTTAGCGTCCGCCACTGACAACACCCCCAGCAGTGTCGCCAGCGCCCCGGGCCGGTCGGTCAGCCGCAGCCGCAGGGACAGGTAGCGCCCGGCCGCGACCATGCCCCGGCGCAGCACCCGGTGCATCAGCAGCGGGTCCACGTTTCCCCCGGAGAGCACCGCGACCACGGGGCCCTCGAAGGAGTGCGGCGCCGACAGCAGCGCGGCCACCGGGCTCGCCCCGGCCGGCTCCACCACCAGCTTGGCCCGCTCCAGGCACACCAGGAGCGCGCTGGACAGCTCGTCCTCGGAAACCGTACGGACTTCGTCGACCAGATCGCCAATGATTTTGAAGGGGATGTCCCCGGGCCGGCCCACCCGGATGCCGTCCGCGATGGTGGTGGGCGCGGGAATGGTCACCGGGTGCCCGGCGGCCAGCGACGGGACGTACGCGGCGGAGCCCTCCGCCTGTACGCCCACCACCGTCACGTCCGGCCGCAGCGCCTTCACCGCGACCGCGACGCCCGCCGCGAGCCCGCCCCCGCCGACGCCCACCACCACGGTGCGCACGTCGGGGCACTGCTCCACGATCTCCAGACCCAGCGTGCCCTGCCCGGCGATGACGTCCGGATGGTCGAAGGGGTGGATGAGGACGGCGCCGGTGGCGGCGGCGTGTTCCTGGGCCACCCGCATTGTTTCGTCCACTACCTGTCCCCGAAGCCGCACCTCGGCTCCGTAGTCGCGGGTGGCCGCGATCTTGGGCAGGGGGGCACCTTCCGGCATGAACACGGTCGAACGCACACCCAGCAGCGAGGCCGCCAGGGCCACCCCCTGGGCGTGGTTGCCGGCGCTGGCCGCGACCACGCCCGCGGCCCGCTCGGCCGGGCTCAGACCGGCGATCCGCACATAGCCGCCACGTAGCTTGAAAGAGCCCGTACGCTGCAAGTTCTCACATTTGAGGTACACCGGGGAGCCGACCAGGGCGGACAGGTAGCGGCTGGTCTCGACGGCGGTGACGCGGGCCACCCCGGCCAGGGTCCGGCGCGCCTCGACCACCCTCCGGAGAGTGATCGGAGCGCTCGCGGAAGGGGGCGCGGAGGGGGCTCCTCCCGCCTCGCCGGATCGTCCGGTCATGTCCTCAGTGTCGCAAGTCCGCATCGGAACCAGGGGCCCGGGGCATATGCCAGACGGCAGGTTCGTGCAGCTCCCCCTACCAGAAGGGCCTCAGCCGCGTACTCTGTGCCCCATCCCCAGACCCCGCACGAAGTGAGCTTACAGGCCATGCCCACTCAATCGGACATGATGACTCCGCTTGACGCTCCTGTCCTCGACTCCCTGCAGCACCAGGTCGCCGTCTTCGCCCGGCGTGCGGAACAGACCCGCCTCGGAGGCGTTGGCCAGTCCCGCAACTCCATGGACCGGGCCGCCTACCTGCTCCTCAACCGCCTCGACCAGGAGGGCCCCATGGGGGTCAAGGCCCTGGCCGGTGGCATGGGCATCGACTCCTCCACGGTCACCCGCCAGGTGGCTCCGCTGGTCGACTCCGGCATGGTGAAGCGGACCTCCCATCCGGAGGACGGCCGCGCCGTCGTCCTGCAGCTCTCGCCCCGCGGCAAGGCCCGCCTGGAGGAGGTCCGCTCCTCCCGGCGCGCGCTGATGGCACGGGCGACGGAGGCCTGGAGCGACGAGGAGCGCGACATGTTCTGCGAGCTGCTGACGCGCTTCAACTCGGCGCTGTCCAGCATCCACACCACCCTGCCGCAGCCCACCATGACCTCCTGACGGCTCCTACGGACGCCCCCTTCCGGATGCGCGTCGCCAGGCGGTCCGGCCGCAGCCTGACCGCAAGCGGACCCACGCCCGCATCCTCCCCCGCACCCCCGCGAAGGGCGGCGCGGCGGAGCGACGAGCGACGCGATTCCCCCGCCCGGAGGGGGCCGTACGCGCGCTACGCCGGGGTCATGACACCCGGCGGACGGACGTACGAGCCTCACCTACGGCACCGAATACTCTACGGGACGTAGGGCCGCACGAGGCCGTCCTTGGGACCAACGACCCAGACACCGGCCGACGCGACCATGCGGGGCGCGTCGGCCGAAGGCCGGGCACGACAGCGCCCCGGTCGACACCCCGCGCGGGCGCCCTGCCGCCTGGCGCCGCCGCGCGCTCCCGCACGGGCCCGATCCCGCCCGTACGGCCCCGTACACACGCCCCTAAGGCCCCGTACCACGCGCCCGTACGGCCGGGCCCCGGGGACCGCCGCCCGCCGCCTGTCAGGCCGCGAGGGACCGCGCGTCAGGCCAGCGCCCGCGTCAGGCCAGCGCCCGCGTCAGGTCCGCCAGCAGGTCGTCCACGGCCTCGATGCCCACGGACAGCCGGATCAGGTCGCCCGGGACCTCCAGCGCCGAGCCCGCCGCCGACGCGTGCGTCATCCGTCCCGGGTGCTCGATCAGCGACTCCACGCCGCCCAGCGACTCGCCCAGCGTGAACAGCTCCGCCCGGTCGCACACCGCGACCGCGGCCTCCTCCCCGCCCGCGACGCGGAAGGACACCATGCCGCCGAAGGCGCGCATCTGCTTGGCGGCCACCTCGTGGCCCGGGTGCCCGGGCAGCCCCGGGTAGAAGACCTGCGTCACCTTCGGGTGGGCGGCCAGCAGCTCGGCGACCCGCGTGGCGTTCGCACTGTGCCGGTCCATGCGCACCGCCAGGGTCTTGATGCCGCGCAGCACCAGCCACGCGTCGAACGGGCCGGCGACCGCGCCCATCGCGTTCTGGTGGAAGGCCAGTTCGTCCGCGAGGCCCGCGTCGCCGACGACGAGCGCGCCGCCGATGACGTCCGAGTGGCCGCCCATGTACTTGGTCGTGGAGTGCACGACCACGTCCGCGCCCAGCGCCAGCGGCTGCTGGAGGTAGGGGCTGGCGAAGGTGTTGTCCACCACCAGCCTGGCCCCGGCCGTACGGGCGATGTCGGCCATGGCGGCGATATCGGTGATGCCCAGCAGCGGGTTGCTCGGCGTCTCGACCCACACCAGCTTCGTGCGCGGCCGCAGCGCCGCCCGCACCGCGGCGGCGTCGGAGGTGTCGGCGACCGACCACTCCACGCCCCACCGCTCGGCGACCTTGGAGATCAGGCGGAACGTGCCGCCGTAGGCGTCGTTCGGGATGACCACGTGGTCGCCGGGCACCAGCAGGGTCCGCAGCAGGCAGTCCTCCGCGGCGAGGCCCGAGGCGAACGCGAGCCCGCGGCGGCCGCCCTCCAGCGCGGCCAGGTTCTCCTCCAGGGCGGTGCGGGTGGGGTTTGCCGAGCGGCTGTACTCGTAGCCGCCGCGCAACCCCCCGACGCCGTCCTGCTTGTAGGTGGACACCTGGTAGATCGGCGGGACCACGGCACCGGTGAGCGCGTCCGGCTCCTGCCCGGCGTGGATGGCCAGCGTCTCGAAGCTCTCGAAGCGCCGCGAGGGGTCGTGCTGGGATTCCTGGTCGGTCATGAGGCCGAGGGTAAACCCCCCGGCGGCCCGCCCCGGCCACGACGCTCCCCGCTGACGGCCGGACGCACCTCACAGCGCCTACGCTTGACCTGCGAGCCACGCCGAACCCGGGTGCCCGCACGGGCCCGGCTTCGCCACACATCGTTCACACGGGGACCTCCATGGAACTGCTGCTCTTCCTCTCCGCGCTCGTCATGATCGGCGGACTGCTGGTCGTACCGGCGATCCTGCGGCGGCGCGGCGGCCGGGACGTGACGCTCGGCGGGCTGCACGCGGCGGACCCCGGCGCGTACGGCTTCGTGCCGCGCGAACAGCTCGACGTGCGGCTGCCCGGCCCCGACCGCGAGCTGATCGACGCGCTGGAGGAGGTCGCCCGCACCGGCACCTGGCAGCCCGCCTCCCGGCTGCTCGCCCTCACCGACGCGGAGTCGGAGCTGCGCTGGCAGCGCGTGCAGAGCCTGGCCGGGTCGGCCGTCCACGAGCTGGCGCGCGAGCCCGGCCGGGGCGGCGTGTGGCTGCGCACCTGGCGCGTGGAGGCGCCCAAGGACCCCGGCGGCGCGGCCGTGCACGCCGAGTTCCTGGTGCGGCAGGCGCTGCGCGATCCGGCGTCGCAGGACTTCCGGATGATCCTGGAGGAGGCCCGCACCGTCTGCGGCGAGGCGGCTTTGCTGGCCCCGGGCGACCCGGTCCCGTACGTCGTGGAGCTGGGCGTCGCGCGCGGCATGGGCTACCGGGAGGCCGACTTCCAGGCCCTGTGGACGAAGGTCACCGACCGCGCCCCGCACCACATGGGCGCGCACCTGGCCGCGCTGCACTACTGGAGCGAGAAGTGGCACGGCTCCCAGGACCAGGCCGACGCCTTCGCCCACGCGGCCGCCGCGTCCGCTCCGAAGGGCAGCCTGCTGTCCGCGCTGCCGCTGTTCGCGGTCTACGACCACCTGCCGGACGTCCAGCTCGTGCGCAGCCTGTACCAGAGCGCCGTCATCACGCGCGCGATCGAAGGCGCCCAGTACGCGGCCCGGCACGCCCCCGCCGACCACCCGGTGCTGCCGCACGTGCGGCACCTGCTGGCCTGGTTCCTGGTGCGGGCGGAGCGGTGGGCGGAGGCCCTGGAGCAGCTGCGCCGGGTGGACGGGCACGTGGGGGCGGTGCCGTGGTCGTACGGGACGGATCCGGCGGCCGAGTACGCGGCGTACCGGGCGGTGGCGGTGGCGGGCTGGGAGGCCCAGGGCGGGACGCCGGCGAGCCTGCCGGGGTGAGGCCGCCGGGGGCTCGCCGAGGGTGCACAGGGATCGCCGGGGACCGCCGCCGGGCGAGAGCGGGCCGGTGCCGGGACGGGCCCGGGCCGCTGGCCGCTGGCCGCCGGGGCGGGCCCTCGCTCCCGGGCCCCACTTCCGGGCCCCGGAATTCCCCGCCTTCTGCGGCCGTTGTCTTTTAAACGTGCAATGCCTGCCACGTCCGCTCACGGCGGACCGGCGGGCGCCCCCCGTCCGCCCGTCCGCGCCCCCGGCACCTCTTGGAGCTCCCGATGCTGTTCAGTCGCTACAAGACCCGCCTGCCCTCCCCTGAGGAAGCGCTCAAGGGCCGCCCCGAACCGGCCTTCCCCGTACCCGCGCGGCACACCGTCCTGGGCAACCCGCTGGCCGGCCCGTACCCGGAGCACCTGGCCGTCGCCGACTTCGGCCTGGGCTGCTTCTGGGGCGCCGAGCGGAAGTTCTGGCAGGCCCCCGGAGTGTGGACCACCCTCGTCGGCTACCAGGGCGGCCACACGCCCAACCCGACGTACGAGGAGGTGTGCGGCGGCCTCACCGGCCACACGGAGGCCGTGCGCGTGGTCTACGACCCGTCCGTCACCTCGTACGCGGCCCTGCTGAAGCTGTTCTGGGAGTCCCACGACCCCACCCAGGGCTTCCGCCAGGGCAACGACGTGGGCACGCAGTACCGGTCGGCGGTCTACCCGCACTCCGCGGCGCAGCTGAAGGAGGCCGAGGAGTCGCGCGCCGCGTACCAGGCGGTGCTGAGCGGGGCCGGGTACGGCGAGATCACCACGGAGATCCTGCCCGCCGGGCCGTTCTACCCGGCCGAGGACTACCACCAGCAGTACCTTTCGCGCAACATTAATGGTTACTGCGGTCTCGGGGGGACTGGGGTCTCTTGCCCAGTTGGGGTCGTGGCAACTGACGACCACTCAGGGTGAAGATCACCCGTGCCTGGCAAGCCGGACGCTCAGCAGAACCATCACAGAGCAGTACGGCGCCGACATGGGTCTGACCAGCGAGGATGCCGGGGAGGTCGCCGCTGGCATGCGCGCCAAGTCGGAAGACTTCGCGGCGTCGGGGAACCGGATCTACCTGCCGATCGAACGGACATCATCCGCTTGGCGGAGCGTGCGCGCGCAAGAAGCGGTTAAGCATGCTTGCGCAGCCGGGGAAACCCGCCGGGGACGGCCTGGTCCGCCGGCCGACGGGACCCGTGGACGGACCGTTCCCCTCCTCTCGAAAGCGCAGGGCCTGTCGAAAGCGCGGCCGACGCCGCGGGCGTCCCGTGCGAAGGTCCGCGTGACGTCCTCCGCCAGGCGGCTGCCAGGACCCAAGAGGCACCCAGCGGTGCGCACGTCAAGGAGTACGGGATGTCGCGAGGCGTATCCATCCACATCGGCATGAACGAGATCGACGCCAGCAAGTACGGCACGAAAGGCCAGCTCAAGAACTGCGAGAACGACGCCAAGGCCATGGCGGCGCTCGCCGAGTCGGCCGGCTTCTCGGTCGGTCCGGTCCTGCTCAGCAGGGAGGCGACGCGGCAGACGGTGACCGACGCGCTGAAGCGGGCCGCCGCGGACCTGTCCGCGGGCGACATGCTGCTGCTGACCTACGCCGGGCACGGCTCGCAGGTGCCCGACAAGAACGGTGACGAGCCGGACGCCAAGGACGAGACCTGGGTGCTCTACGACCGGCAGTACGTCGACGACGAGCTGTACCAGGCGTACTCGAAGTTCGACAAGGACGTGCGCATCCTCATCCTCTCCGACAGCTGCCACAGCGGGACGGTCGCCCGGGAGCTGCCCCTGCTCATCGACGACTCGGAGCTGGAGCGGACGTTCGACACCAGCGACCCGAGCGACGTACGGGAGCGGGTCAGAGCCCTGCCCAGCGAGGCCCAGCTGTACAACTACGAGCGGGACCAGGAGGTGTACGACGGCATCCAGCGGGATCTGCCCGCGGGCGACCAGCAGGAGCTGAGCGCCGACATCATGCTGATCTCCGGGTGCCAGGACAACCAGACCTCCAGCGACGGCAGCGGCGTCAACGGCCTGTTCACCGAGACGCTGCTCAAGACCTGGAGGAACGGCGGCTTCCAGGGCACGTACAAGACCCTCTACCGCCAGATCGTCGACCAGATGCCGCCCTACCAGACCCCCAACCTGTACCGGGTCGGAGCCACCAACGGGGACGCCTTCGCCGACCAGCGGCCCTTCACCGTCTGAACCCGCCCCTCGCGCCGGGCCCGCCGTGCCGCGGCCCGCGACCACGGTGGCGAACCGGCGCCCGGCCGGTGCGCCTCTGCCCCGGCCCGGGCGGCGGTGCGCCCGCGGGTGTTCCCGGGGCAGACTCCCGAAGGACGCCTTCGTGTCCGTGGTGACGACGGCGCGGGCCGTGCCGGCGGTGTGCGCCGTGCCGTGGTGTCAGTCCCGGTCGGCGTCCCAGTTGAGGCCGAGCAGCCCGGCGTGGCTGTTCAGCAGAGCGACCACGGCGGCGGTCACCCGCGGGTCCCACCAGTCCCAGCCGGAGTCGTCCGGCACCTGCAACCGGTAGCCCCCACTGGCGCTCCGCGCATCCAGCACCTGCCTGCCCCCGGCGCGCCAGACGACCCGGCGCGGCATGCGCGGAACATCGCCGTCGCCCCCGCCGAGAAGAGCGCCGACTATGCACAGGGCGGCGACGGCGAACCACACGGGCGACAGCAGCCACCAGGCGCACCACCAGCCGATCCGCCCCTTGTAGCCGACAGCCGGCGGCTGGCCGACCGGCTGGACGGTCCAGCGGGCCCGCACCCCGCCGCCCCGCAGGGCCGGCCGTCGGGTGACGACCGCCAGCGGCTCCCCCGCCGGACTCACGACCTGGTACACGGCGCCGTCCTTCGCCGTCTGCTCCGTGGTGACGTGCGCGTACACCTGCCGGCGGTCAGGGTCGGCCCAGAGGGTGAACGCACGGGCGCCGCTCTTGCGCGCGGCCTTGTACTCCTTCACCCCGCCACCGGGCGGGAGCTGCCGCTCGGGATAGGCGATGACCTTCTCGTTCAGCCGCTCTTCCCGGGTCGTCCCGGAATCGCTGATCCGCCAGGGAACCCCTTCCTGCTCCTGCTTACGGTCTTTGAGGTCCCTACGAAGCAGCAACGCCCGTGCCATGGCCCGTCCTTTCCGTTCCACCCCCCATCCGCTGGGAGCGACAGACTCTACGGGGCGGCCTGCCGCGCGGGCAGGCCGGGCCACCCGAACGCCCGGTGGCCCGGCCGGGGCGGCGGGCCGACCGGAGCGGACGGCGGCCGGTCAGCCTTCGCGGGGGTCCGAAGGGTCCGACGCGGTCAGCGCCAGGCGGGTGAACACCGCGACCGGGGACCAGGGGGTACGGACCGGGGTCCGCGACGTGCGGGTGGAGGCGAAGGCCGGCTGGCGGCCCAGGGCGGCCAGGGCCTGCGTCAGCGGCGCGAACCGGAAGTCGTACACCAGCAGGCTGCCGCCCGGGCGCAGCACCCGGGCCAGCTCCGCGGCGGCCGCGTCGACGGCCGGCCAGTGGTGCATGCTCAGGGTCGTCACCACCAGGTCGACGCCGCCGACGCCGTACGGGAGCGCCGCCACGTCGGCGGTCTGCAAGGCGAGGCGGCCGGACAGGCCGCGCTCGGTGGCGGCCTGCCGCGCGACGGCGATCATGTCGGCGGACACGTCGACGCCTTCCAGGACCAGGTCGTCCCGGCGGGCGGCGACCTCGTGCAGGAGGCGTCCGGGGCCGGTGCCCACGTCGAGCACCACCCCGGCCCGCGGCGCGACGGCGGCGACGTCGTCGGCCACCCGCCGGTACAGGCCCCGCAGGGTCCGCCGGGCGAGCCGGTCGTAGGACCTGCTGCGCCGCTGGTCGAAGTCGCCGCCGTGGCGGTGGACGGTGGCGTGCAGGCGGGCGTTGACTCTCTCGTTCACCAGTGCCTCCTCGGTCAGCGGCCCACGAGGGCCAGGGCGTGCCGCGGGTAGCGCTCGCCGGCCACGGCGGACGGCGGCACCGCGTCCGAGAGCCTGGCGAGCTGCCCGGGGGTGAGCCGCAGGTCGCGGGCGGCGGCGTTGTCGGCGAGGTGCGCGGCGCTGCGGGTGCCGGGGATGGCGACGACGTCCGGGCCCTGGGCGAGCACCCAGGCCAGCGCCGCCTGGGCGGGCGGGCGGCCGATCTCGGCGGCGACCTGGCGTACGGCGTCGGCCAGCGCGAGGTTGTGCGGCAGGTTGCCGGCGGAGAAGCGGGGCAGGTGCGCGCGCTGGTCGCCGTCGGTCAGCGCGCACGAGCCGCTGAGCAGGCCGCGGCCGATCGGCGAGTAGGCGACGAGGGCCACGCCCAGTTCGCGGCAGGTGGCCAGCAGCTCGCCCTCGGCCACGTCGCGTGTGAACAGCGAGTACTCCACCTGTACCGCCGCGATGGGGTGGACGGCGTGCGCGGCGCGCAGGGTCGCCGGGCTGACCTCCGACAGGCCGAGCCGGCGTACCTTCCCGGCGGCGACGAGGCCGGCCATCGCCCCGACCGTCTCCTCGATCGGCACGCGCGGGTCGCGTCGGTGGGCGTAGTACAGGTCGACGGTGTCGACGCCGAGCCGGTGCAGGGAGGCGTCGCAGGCACGGACCGCCCAGTCCGGGGAGGTGTCGATGACGGCGGAGGGGCTGCCGGGGGCGCCGCGCAGGCCGAACTTCGTCGCCAGCACCACCTCGTCCCGGCGGGCCCGTACCACCTCCCCGACCAGTTCCTCGTTGTGGCCCAGGCCGTACGCGTCGGCCGTGTCGAAGTGGTCCACGCCGAGGTCCAGGGCGTGGTGGAGGGTGCGCAGGGCCTCCGCGCGGTCCGCGGGCCCGTAGGCGTGGCTCAGGCTCATGCAGCCCAGGCCGATCGCGGACACCTCGGGTCCCCGCTCGCCGAGGCGGCGGCGTGCGCTGTCGGTCATCATCACGGTGCTCCGTCCGGTCGCTTGACAACACCTCGGACTCTGCAAGTTCATGTCGGCATGAAGTCAAGCGAGGACCTGTCCATCGGGGAGCTGGCGGCGCGGTTCGGGCTGGCCACGCACGTGCTGCGGCACTGGGAGGACGTGGGTCTGCTGGCGCCGCCGCGGCGCGGCAACGGCCGGCGCCGCTACGGCCGGCAGGACCTGGCCCGCGTCGCGGTCATCCTGCTCGGCAAGGAGGCGGGGCTCAGCCTGGAGCAGATGCGGCTGCTGCTGGACGGGCCCGCCGACCGCGACGCGCGGCGCGCGCTCTACCGGGAGCACTGCGACGAACTCCGGCGCCGCATCGCCGGCGCCCAGGCGTCCTTGGCGCTCGTCGAGCACGCCATGGAGTGCGGCGCCGACGACTTCACCCGGTGTCCCGACTTCCAGGCGAAGGTCGCCGCGCGGGTGCCGGACCGCTCGGCGGGGGTCCGGGGCGGGCCTGGGGCCGGGGCGGCTGGGGCGGGGGGCTCGGTCGGGGCTGGGGCCGGGGCCGCTGGGGCGGCGCGGGGCCGGTGACCCGCGCCGCCCCCGTCACGTCGGCAGCTCCCGCGGCGGCTGCGGCCCGGCGTACCGCGCGCCCGGGGTGATCGGGCGGCGGCCGGTGTCGGCCTGTTCGGCCACGTGCGCGCACCAGCCGACCACCCGGCCGCAGGCGAAGGTCGCCGTGAGCAGGTCGGGGGGCAGGCCGCACAGGGTCTGCACGACGGCCGCGTAGAACTCGACGTTGCTGTGCAGGGTCCGGCCGGGCCTCAGCTCCGCGTACAGCTCCGGGACCCGCCGCTCGACCGCCAGCGCCAGCTCGGCCAGGTCGCCGCCGAGCCGGGTGGCCACCTCGCGCAGCAGGCGGGTGCGGGGGTCCTCGCCCGCGTAGACGGCGTGGCCGAAGCCGGGCACCCGGCCGCCGCCCGCCATGCGGTCGCGCAGCCAGGCGTCGGCGCGGTCGGGGGTGCCGATGGCGGTGAGGGTGTCCAGGACGCGGCCGGGGGCGCCGCCGTGCAGGGGGCCGCCGAGGGCGGCGAGCGCGCCCGCGACGGCCGCGGCCAGGTCGGTGCCGGTGGAGGCGACGACCCGCGCGGCGTACGCGCACACGCTCAGCCCGTGGTCCATGACCGCGACCAGGTAGCGCTCCAGCGCGCGGGCGTGCTCGCCGGAGGGTTCGGTGCCGGTGAGCATGTACAGGTAGTTGGCCGCCGTGCCCAGGTCGTCGCGGGGCGGCACGACGGGCTCGCCGCGGCTCAGGCGGTGCAGCGCCGCGACGGCGGTGGGCAGCACGGCCGTCAGGGCCAGGCCCTCGCGGCGGCGGACGTCGGGGGCGGTGTCCAGCAGCGGGCGCAGGGCCAGGGCGGGGGCGAGCAGCGGCAGGGCGGCGCGCAGGCCGTCGTGGGGGGCGACGCCGGTGGCGGCGATCCGCTCCAGGGCGGGTTCGAGGCCGGGGGGCAGGCGGCGGGCGGGGCGGGTGGCGTCGGCGAAGGCGGCGGCGTGCTCCTTGTCCGGCAGGTCTCCGACGGCCAGCAGGTGCCACACGTCCTCGTACGAGCGCTCCGCGGCCAGCTCGGACGCCGAGTAGCCGCGGTAGTGGTAGTAGCCTTCCGCGCCGTTGACACCGCCGATGGTGGTCTGCGGGGCGGCTTCGGCGGGTGCGGGGGGCATGTTCTCCTCCGTGCAAGTGAGCCAGGTGGGGCGTTTTGCGGGTGGATGGGTTTGCGGGTTCAGGTGATCCAGAGCTGGGCCGTCGTCGCCAGCGCCGTCACCGCGACCAGCAGGGCGGCGTCTGGCAGGTTGCGTCGTATGAGGCGGGACTCCTCGCCCTGCTTGCCGATCGCGGAGAGGCCGACGAGGAGGTTGACCGGCGCGAGCGTGTTGCCGATCGTGGCGCCCGCGCCCTGCCCGGCCAGCAGGACCGTCTCCCGTACGCCGAGGTGGCCGGCCGCGGCGGCCTGGAACGGGCCGAACAGGGCGTTGGCCGCGGTGTTGTTGCCGATGATCAGCGTGCCCGCGGCGGCGACCAGCGGGACCAGCGGCAGGTAGGCGCCGTCCAGCAGGCCGGCGAGGCTTTCGGCCAGCGCGGAGACCATGCCGGACTCCACCATCAGCGCCGCCAGCACGGTCAGCCCGGGCACGGACAGCACGGACGGCAGGGCCCGCCTGCCGGTGGTGCGCAGCGCGAGGCGGGCGGCCTTGCCGTCCAGGGCGCCGGTGCGCCAGTAGTACGCGCCGGCCACGGCGACGGCCAGGGCGAGGAAGGTCAGCGGGTGGCGGACGAGCACGAGCGGGGTGTATTCGGACACCGCCGCGTTGAGGTGGTGGAATCCCGCCGTCGTGGCCGGGAAGGACGGGCCCACCGACACCGCCTCGCCCAGCCGGTGCACCCACGGCAGGCTGGCGACGACGATGAGGGCGCCGAGCGTGGCGTACGGCAGGGCGGCCCGCAGGGTGCGGCCCGGGTCGGCCCGGCCGCCGCGCCGCCAGGCGAGCGCGGCGCACACGGCCATGCCCGACAGGCCCGCGGCGAACGAGCTGAGGGCGGGCTGGACCGCGGCGCACCCGACGGACACCGCGGTCATCACCGCCGCCACCGCCACCATGAGCCCGGCGGTGGCGCGCCGCTGTGCACGCGGCACATGCCGCAAGACGAGCAAGGTGGCGCACAGGCAGTTCGCGCCCAGCACCACGGCCGTGCGGACCGCGAGTTCGGTGGCGTGGGCGTGCGGCAGGCCGGAGGTGGCCAGCAGCACGAAGTACGGCGAGCCCAGGGAGCCGAAGGCGACGCCCCAGTTGTAGCCGATGCTGATCGCGGCGACGGCGGCCACCGGGTCCATGCCGCCGCGTACGAGCAGCGGCGCGGCCAGCGCGATCGGGATGCCGAACCCGGCCACGCCCTGGAGCGCGATGGGGAACGCCACGCCGAGGAGGACGAGCCGGAGGCCCTGGTCAGGGGCCAGCCGGCTCAGCTCCTCGCCGAGCGCGTCGACCGCGCCGGCCCGCTCGCACAGGCCGTACAGCAGCAGCGCCGGGACGATGATCGCCAGCACCCAGCAGCCGGTCCACAGGCCCTTGCCGAGGGCCACGCCCAGACCCTTCGCGGACAGGTGGTACGGCCCGGCGGCGACGGCCGCCGCGGGCACCACGGCCGCCCAGGTCGCGTACGCCAGCTTCAGCCGGACGCGCAGGACCAGGACGCCCAGCAGGACCGGCGGACCGATCGCCGCGAGCAGTTCCGGCCACGCGGGTCGCACTAGCGGACCGCCGTGCGCATCAATTCCCGGCCGGCGGCCGCGAGAAGGGCGTCGTGCACGCCGTCGGCGTAGGTGAAGCCGCGCACGTCGCGCAGGGTCTTGCTGACGTGCGTGTGGCGCTGGAAGACCTCGGCGCCGGCCAGCGGCATCAGGTCGGACACGACGGTGTGGGCGGTGTCCACGCCGTGCGCCTTGATCGCGGCGGACCAGGCGTGGGTGGCCGGGGAGGCCTGCGCGTTGCGGGCCGCGCCGGCCAGGCCCGCGAGGAGGGCGGACTGGAGGGCGACGTGGGCGCGGCCCAGGCGCTCCAGGGCCCCGTCGCGGGGGCGGCTGATCCGGCCGTCGTCCACCCGGTCGCGTATGCCCTGGACCACGTGGTCGAACACCCAGGCGGCGCCGCCGAGGGCGACCATGGCGACCATGGGCCGGTAGTAGTCGAAGTGACTGCGGAAGATCCACCCGGCGTCCTCGCCGAAGCCGGGCAGGACGGCGGTGGGCGGCACGGCGACGTCGTCGAAGTCGAGCTGGCCCCAGGACCAGCCCGCCAGGCCGGTCGGGGTGAGCCGGGTGCGCAGCAGGCCGGGCGTGTCGGCGGGGACCAGCACGGCCCGCAGCGCGTCGGTGTCCTCCTCGCGGGCGAACACGACGAAGACGGACGCCTCCTCGATGCGGCTGATAAAACGTTTCGTCCCCGTGATGCGCAGGCCGTCGGGCGCCCGGCGCACGACCGTGTGCGGCCGCCGGACGTTGGTGCCGCCCCTCGGCTCGGTGGCGGCGATGCCCACCAGGCCCCCGGCGAGCATCACCGGGACCCACTCGGCGCGCTGCCGGTCGCTGCCGTGCTTGACGATGAGGTGGCCGTGCCCGGCGTGGGCGCTGTCACGCAGGTCCACGTCGTAGTAGCCGCACAGGAACTGCACCAGCGCCTGCGCGAGCGGGGACGCGCCCCGGCCGCCGTGCTCGGCCGGGATGTCGATGCCGCCGAGACCGCGCTCGGCGAGCCGCTTCTTGACGGACTTCAGGTCGGTGATCACACCGGAGTCGTCCCGGGAGAGCGTGGGGACGATGTCGGCGAGGGCCCGCTCGGCGGCCTCGACAATCTCCCATTCGCTCTCGCGCAGCCTGGCCACGCTCATCTCCCGGACCGGGTCCAGCCAGGAGAGGGCGGAATTTTCGTGGGTCTGGGGAACCGCTTCAGCGAAACTGACCGAAGGAATCAACGGATCATCCTTAATTCTTGCGTGCCAGTGCGAACCATCACCTGATCGAGGCTACAACGCCAAGGGTCGGTAAAGTCAAATTAAAAGCACGTTAAATCCAGGTCCAGTGCGGACCGGGCCGACCCCCACGCCGACCCCAAAGCTAACCCATCGACAGACAAAATCTCAGGGTTGTAAAACCTTTCATTGAGCGACATACCACTACATAACGGACAGTGGCCAGCGACACATTTCCCGACGGGGCGCCAGAGGTTTGCGGTGACACCCAGTCAACCCTTGGCAAAGCGACCGCCATGTCCGCGATACAGGTGCCATGCAAGCATGCTCTGTGAAAACAGGGGCTTAGCGGAGAATTTCGGACATACTGTCTTTATCGTTTCAATGTCCTCCATCAAAGCACCGCGATCGCTCGCCGTCCATTTTCCATTACCGCAGGTAATAATTGCGTACGAACAAAAAGGCGACGCCGCGTCACCGACCGCTCGGCCGCCTGCCCGGGCTTCGCCAGGTATTGATGTGCCGTTCACGCGAGTCCCCTCCTCCGCGTCGCCGGGCCCGCGCCACAGTCGTCTGCGGTCCGATCGCGCCTCCTGCGGCGTGAAGCGCGCTGCGCGCACGCGCGGCGCAGCACGCGCGGCGCAGCACGCGCGGCGCAGCACGCGCGGCGCACGAAGCACGCACCTCGGCGCACCCGCACCTCGGCGCGCAGAAAGCACAGGAAGCACAGGGAAGCACAGGGAAGCACAGGAAGTAGGGACATCCATGTCCGATCTGACCCGGCGTAGGCTCCTCGGCTCCTCGGCGGGCGCGCTCGGCGGGGCGGCGGCGCTGGCGCTGCTGCCCGCGAGCGTGCGGAACGCGATCGCGTCGGGCCCGCCGCGCCACGGCTCGCTGGACGACATCGAGCACGTCGTGCTGCTGATGCAGGAGAATCGTTCCTTCGACCACTACTTCGGCACCCTCAAGGGCGTGCGCGGCTTCGCCGACCCGGACGCGCTGACGCTGTCCACCGGCCGGTCCGTCTTCTACCAGCCGGACGAGGTCAACCCCGAGGGCTACCTGCTGCCGTTCCACCTGGACACGCGCACCACCAGCGCCCAGGCCATCCCCTCCACCAGCCACGCCTGGTCGGTGCAGCACGAGGCGTGGAACGGCGGCAGGATGGACCGCTGGCTGCCCGCCCACCGCAAGGCCGACGGCGTCAACGGCCCGTACGTCATGGGCTACTACACCCGCGAGGACATACCCTTCCAGTTCGCGCTGGCCGAGGCGTTCACCGTCTGCGACAACTACTTCTGCTCGGTCTTCGGGCCCACCTGGCCCAACCGCCTGTACTGGATGACCGGCACCATCGACCCCTCCGGCACCAGGGGCGGCCCGATCCTCAACAACAGGGCGCCCAAGCCCTACCGGTGGACCACCTACGCCGAGCGGCTTCAGGCGGCGGGCGTGAGCTGGAAGGTCTACCAGCAGGACGACAACTACGGCACCAACATGCTGTCGCAGTTCGCGCAGTTCCAGCAGGCCAGGCCCGGCGACCCGCTGCACGACCGGGGTCTGGTGGCCCAGCCGGAGGGGACCTTCGAGGACGACGCCCGCAACGACCGGCTGCCGGCCGTGTCCTGGATCCTGCCGACCAGCTACCAGTCCGAGCACCCCGACTACCTGCCCGCGGCCGGCGCGGACTTCGTGGCCTCCAAGATCGAGGCGATCGCCGCCAACCCCACGGTGTGGCGCAAGACGGCCTTCATCCTCAACTACGACGAGAACGACGGCCTGTTCGACCACGTGCCGCCGCCGGTCCCGAAGGCGGGCACGCCCGACGAGTTCGTCAAGGGCCTGCCCATCGGCGCGGGCTTCCGGGTGCCGTGCATCATCGTCTCGCCGTGGACGGTGGGCGGCTGGGCGGCCGGCGAGGCGTTCGACCACACGTCGGTGCTGCGGTTCCTGGAGCGGTTCACCGGGGTCGAGGAGCCGAACATCAGCCAGTGGCGCCGCCGTACGTTCGGCGACCTGACCTCCGCGTTCGGCTTCACGCACGCCGCGCCGCGGCCGCCGCGGCTGCCGCACGACACCGCCGAGCAGCTGCGGAAGGCCAAGGAGGAGGTCGCGACCCTGCCGAAGCCGACCCTGCCGGCCGCCGACCAGAGCCCGCCCACGCAGGAGTGCGGCCGGCGCCCGCGCCGCTGAGGCGGGGCGGGGCACGAGTCCGGGGCCGGGGCCGAGCCGGGGCCGCGGGCGACGCGGGTCCCGGCCCCGGGGCCGCCCGGTGCCCGCGTGCGGTGCCGCCCCCGTCGCGGCACCGCACGCGGGCACTCGGCGCGTACCACCTGCTGAAGGGATGCTGACGCTCCGCGGCGCTCCTGTCCCGCCGCAGTCCGCTCAGCGGACCGGCCGCCACCCGCCCGGCGGACCGCGCGCCACCCGCCCAGCGGGCCAGGCGCCCCGGGAAACCCGGCCGACCGGGCTCCCGGGAGCCTGGTCGGCCGGGACCGGAGCGGCCCGGATGTTCACGCTTCCTTCACACACGAACTGCCGCTTCCCTACAACGGCCGGGCGGCCCGGGTGGTCTGACCCGGTGTGGGGCGAGCCGCGCGGCCCGGCCGCGGCGACGCGCGAGGACGCCGTGCCGCTCCCCCCACGGCCGAGCCGCTCTATGTCCAGGGGGACCCCGATGTCAGTTCGCACCGGTCACACGTCAGCGGCGCTGCGCGCCTCGATCCTCGCCGTCGTTCTCGCCGTCGGCACCCCGGCCGTCGCCCTGGCGGCGCCCGCGCAGGCGGCGTCGGCCACGACCGCCCAGCCCTCTCCGGCCGCCGGTTCCTCCCAGGCGGCCGGTTCCGCCGAGGCCGCCGCCGAGTCGCCGTACGTGTTCGCCGACCTCGCCGTCAGCACGTACGGCCTCGACTACAACCAGCGCAAGCTGACCCTGACCGGTCGGCTGACCCGCCACGCCCCGGACGGCGGCCCCGACGTCCCGGTCGCGGGCGAGCGCGTCGACATCGCGCAGAACTGGCTCAACGACACCGGGGACCCGGGCCAGGACGACAACGTCTACTCGCTGCTCGGCACGGTGACCACCGGCGCCGACGGCCGCTTCCGCCTGGAACAGGTGGAGATCAGACACCGGGACCTGACCTCCGACATGCCCGACCTCGGCGACTTCACCGTCCGCGTCCTCGCGGCCCACCGCCTCGACCCCCGCGGCCCCGCCGACCCGTCGAACTGGGAGGCCGTGACGCGCTACGGCGACATCGGCGCCACTCCCGCCAAGGCCCGCCTGACCACGCGCTTCACCAAGGGACCCGCCACCCGCACCGGGCGCGACGTGGAGGTGGAGGGCACCTTCCAGCGCAAGGACGGCTCGATCTGGCGCCCGGTCAAGGGCATCGGGATCAGCGTGCAGTACGTCGCGGAGGGCGGCGGCCGGGAGATCAGCCACCAGCTACGGACGGACGGCGACGGCACCTTCTCCGACACCGTGCGCGTGCCGGCCGACGGCGACATCACCGTGGGCTCGCGGTGGGAGGCCGACCCCTTCCTCGACATCTCGGGCGACGCCGTCCAAGGCGTGCCCGTCGGCATCCCGGACCCGCTGGAGCTGCACTCCGGCCCGTACGCCATGAGCCGCGGCGGCGTCGTCACCGGCTCCGTCACCCTGACCGGCTCGGGAGACTGCGACGTGGTCGGGCAGCGGACGGCCCTCCAGTGGTCGGCGGACGGGCGCACCGGGTGGCGGCAGGTGGCGTACGTGCGCGCCGACGCGAGAGGCGCGGGGAAGACCTCGGTCAGCGGCGCGCGTGAGGGCTACTACCGCTGGTTCCACGCGGCGACCGACACCTGCGCGCAGGACATCGGCTACACGAAGCGGCTGCGCCGAGCCCGCTGACGGCGCGGGCGGACGGCGGGGGGCGGGCTCTGGGCGTCGGGCGCGCCCGGCTTCGGCCGGCCCGGGCCCGTACGCCCCGGGCTGTACGCCCCGGGGCCCGTACGCGCGGGGCGGCCGGGGCCCGCGACGGCCTACGCGGCGTCCGCCCCGCC
>NZ_JAVSCF010000038.1:0-34673 GCF_031932565.1 Streptomyces sp. B1866 | reverse complement strand
CCGTCCCGGGGGCCGGGCGCGGCGGCCCGGCGAAAGACGGCCCCCGGTCCGAACGGACAGAGCCACGGCGGCATCGGCCCGACGGACGGGAGCCGCGGGCCGGTGTCCGGCAGGCGCCCCCCGGGACCGGCGGCTGCGGCCCGGCGGGCGCCGACCGACCCCGGCGAGCCGCCCCGCGGCCCGCCCGGCCGGGGTCAGCCCACCGAGCTGTACGCCACCACGCCGCGCAGCATGCCGTCCACGGCCCGGCGCGCGTTGCGCGCCACCGTACCGCCCTCCGGGGCCGCCGCCGCCAGCTGGCCGAGCACGTCGATCACCTGCTTGCACCAGCGCACGAAGTCGCCGGCGGGCATCTCCACCTCGCGCAGCAGCCCGTCCAGGCCGTGCCCGGACGCCCAGCGGTACGCCGCCCAGGCGAATCCCAGGTCCGGCTCGCGCTGCCCGACCCCCTCCGCCTGGTTGATCTTGTGCTCCTCCTCCAGGGCGTCCAACCGCCCCCAGATGCGGACCATCTCGCCGAGGGCCGTGCGCGCCGGACCGGTGGGCAGCTTGGGCGGCAGCGCGTCGTCCGCCGCCCGCGCCTCGTACACCAGCGCGGACGCGCACGCGGCCAGCTCGGCGGGCTTCAGCCCCTCCCACACGCCGTCGCGCAGGCACTCGCTGGCCAGCAGGTCCAGCTCGCCGTACAGCCGGGCCAGCCGCCGGCCCTCCGGGGTGACCTCCTCGTCCCGCAGGTAGTCCAGCTCGGTCAGCAGCGCGCAGATCCGGTCGAAGGTGCGGGCGATGGTGTTCGTCCGGCCCTCGATGCGCCGCTCCAGCTGCCGGGTGTCGCGCAGCAGGCGGTAGTACCGCTCGCCCCAGCGGGCGTGGTCCTCGCGGTCGGAGCAGCCGTGGCACGGGTGGGCGCGCAGGGCGGCCCGCAGCCGGGCGATCTCGGCGTCGTCGGCCGCCGCCGAGCGCTCGGTACGGCGGCGGCGCACCGCGGCCTCGCCCGCTCCCTGGGCCTTGGTGCGCAGCGCGGAGGCCAGGTCGCGGCGGGACTGGGGGCTGCGCGGGTTGAACGACTTGGGGATGCGCATCCGCTCCAGCGGCTCGACGGGCACCGGGAAGTCGACCGCCGCGAGCCGCTTGACCTGCCGCTCGGCGGTGAGCACCAGCGGCCGCGGGCCGTCGTGGTGCTCGAAGCCGCGGTGGCCGTTGGTACGGCCCGCGGGCAGCCCGGGGTCCAGCACCAGCGCGAGCCCGGCGAACTTGCCGGTCGGCACGTGGATCACGTCGCCCGGCTTCAGCCGCTCCAGCGCGACCGCGGCCGCCGCGCGCCGCTGCGCCACGCCCTGCCGGGCCAGCTCCGTCTCGCGGTCCTTCAGCTCGCGGCGCAGCCGCGCGTACTCGTCGAAGTCGCCGAGGTGGCAGGTCATGGCGGCACGGTAGCCGTGCAGGCCCTCCTCGTTGCGCTGCACCTGCCGCGAGATGCCCACGACCGCCCGGTCGGCCTGGAACTGGGCGAAGGACGTCTCCAGCAGCTCGCGCGAGCGGTGGCGGCCGAACTGCGAGACGAGGTTGACCGCCATGTTGTACGAGGGGCGGAAGGAGGAGCGCAGCGGGTAGGTGCGGGTGCCCGCGAGGCCCGCCAGGGCGACCGGGTCCATGGCGCGCTGCCACAGCACCACGGCGTGGCCCTCCACGTCGATGCCGCGCCGCCCGGCGCGGCCGGTGAGCTGCGTGTACTCGCCGGGGGTGATGTCGGCGTGGGTCTCGCCGTTCCACTTCACGAGCTTTTCCAGCACCACCGAGCGGGCGGGCATGTTGATGCCCAGGGCCAGGGTCTCGGTGGCGAAGACGGCCTTGACCAGGCCCTGCACGAACAGCTCCTCCACGACCTCCTTGAAGGTCGGCAGCATGCCCGCGTGGTGTGCGGCGATGCCCCGCTCCAGGCCCTCCAGCCACTCGAAGTAGCCCAGGACGTGCAGGTCCTCGTCGGGGATGCCCGCGGTGCGCTCCTCGACCACGGCCCGCACCCGGGCGCGCGCCGCGTCGTCGTTGAGCCTCAGGCCCGCGTACAGGCACTGCTGCACGGCCGCCTCGCAGCCCGCGCGGCTGAAGATGAACGTGATCGCGGGCAGCAGGCCCTCGGCGTCCAGCCGCTCGATGACCTCCGGCCTGCCCGGCGTCCACAGGCGGCCGCGCTGGCGGCGCTCGCGCTCCCGGTCGGCCTCGCGCAGCGCGCGGCCGCGCCGCCGGTCGCGGCCGCCGACCGGTCTGCTGTTCTCCGAGCGGGCCAGCCGCACCAGGTCGGGGTTGACCTCCCGGCGCCCGGCGCCGGGGCCGCCGTCGCGCTCCTCGAACAGGTCGTACATCCGGCGGCCGGCGAGCACGTGCTGCCACAGGGGCACCGGCCGGTGCTCGGAGACGATCACCTCGGTGTCGCCGCGCACGGTGTCGAGCCAGTCGCCGAACTCCTCCGCGTTGGAGACCGTGGCGGACAGCGACACCAGGGTCACCGACTCGGGCAGGTGGATGATCACCTCCTCCCATACGGCGCCGCGGAACCGGTCGGAGAGGTAGTGCACCTCGTCCATCACCACATAGGCCAGCCCGAGCAGCGTCTGGGAGCCCGCGTAGAGCATGTTGCGCAGCACCTCGGTGGTCATCACGACCACCGGGGCGTCGGGGTTGACGCTGTTGTCGCCGGTCAGCAGGCCGACCCGGTCGGGACCGTAGCGCTTGAGCAGGTCGGTGAACTTCTGGTTGGACAGCGCCTTGATGGGCGTGGTGTAGAAGCACTTGCGGCCCTGCCGGAGGGCGAGATGGACGGCGAACTCGCCCACGATGGTCTTGCCGGAGCCGGTGGGAGCGGCCACCAGCACGCCCTTCCCGGCCTCCAGGGCCTGGCACGCCTCGATCTGGAAGGGGTCGAGATCGAAGTCGTACAGCTCGCGGAAGGGGGCCAGCGCGGTGGCCTGCTCGGCGGCCCGCTGGCGGGCCGCGGCATAGCGCTCGGCGGGAGTCAGCTCGTCGGTCATTGTGCCTACGAGCCTACCGGCCGCCTCTGACAGCGCACCCGATCTTTATCCCCGGCCGGATCGCACCCCGGTGCGGAGCATCCGGTCCGGCACATCCGGTCGGCACGCCCGGTCCCGCCGACCCCGGCCGTACGCGCGGGAGAGACCGCCGGCGGCCGGCCCCCGCCCGCGCGAGGCCCGCGCGTACGGCCGGGGCCGTGCGCGTACGGGGCCGCGGCGGGCGGCGGGGTCAGGTGGCGTCGTCGTAGCCGCCGCGCCGGGCGTTACCGGCCCCGTCGGCGTCGCTCCCCGGCTCCAGGGCGCGGCTGGCGGTGACCGGCTCGGTGTCGTCGACGCCCTCGGGCGTGAGGTCGACGCGGGACGCCTCGTCGTCGCTCAGCCCGAAGTCCGGGTCCGCGGCGGCCCGGCGCCCCTTACGGCGGTCGTTGAGCAGCGCGACGCCGACCGCGCCGAAGTACAGCACGGTGACCGGCCCGGCCAGCGCGAACATGCCCACCGGGTCCGTGCTGGGGGTGGCCACGGCGCCGAAGACCGTGATGCCCATGATCATGATCCGCCACCAGCCGAGCATCCGGCGTCCGCTGACGACGCCGCCGAGGTTGAGGAGGACCAGCACCAGCGGCAGTTCGAAGGAGAGGCCGAAGACCACGACCATGCGCGTGAGCAGGTCGAGGAAGTCGTCGAGCGGCAGGAGGTTGTTCGCCCCGTCGGGGGTGAAGTCGAGCAGCACCTTGGCGCTGGTCGGCAGGATCTTGTACGCGAAGAACGCGCCGCCGACGAACAGCGGCACACCGGCGCCGACGAAGGCGAGCGAGTACTTCTTCTCGTTGCGGTGCAGGCCGGGCGCGAGGAACGCCCACAGCTGGTAGAGCCAGACCGGGGTGGCGAGCACCACACCGGTCATGAAGGAGACCTTGAGCATGATCGTGAACGGCGACAGCAGACCGTTCACGGTGAAGTACGCGCACTTCTGCCCGCTTTTGTCGTCTCCGAGCTGCGACACCGAGACCCCGCCGCAGCCGACGGAGTCCAGCACCGGCCTCATCAGGAAGTCCACGATGTCCTGGTAGAAGAACATCGCGACGACCGTGACGACGCCGATCGCCGCCACCGACTTCAGCAGCCGGTTGCGCAGCTCACGCAGGTGCTCCACCAGGGGCATGCGCCCCTCGGGGTTCTTCTCCTTGCGGGCGGACTTGAGCAACCCACGTCCCCATCATCTCGTGCGTCGGGCGGTGGCGTCCGACCACCGGCAGCCGAGCGACCCTCGGTCAGGCTTGCGGCGTACGGTGGTCGGTCGGCTCGGCGACCGGGCGGGCGCTGGTCACGTCCCCGGGAGCCGCCTGGATCGTACGGTGTGCGGACTGGTCCTGCCCGGACTGGGCGGGGTCGTGGGGCGGGTCGGCGGGGGCGGGCTGCTGGCCGTCCGACTTCATCGCCTTCGCCTCGCTCTTGAGGATCCTGGCCGACTTGCCGAGGGAGCGCGCCATGTCGGGCAGCTTCTTCGCGCCGAACAGCAGGATGAGGACGACGAGGATGAGAATGACTTCGGGGGCGCCGAGCCTTCCGAACATAAGCGTTTACCTTCTCACCGAGGCGGCGTGGGTCGGACTGCCTTGGCCGGCCGGACCTGGGATCCGGCCGACGTGCTGCCAGCGCATCGTAACGCGCGGGGATGAACGCGGCGCAATGGTGCGGCGATCCCCGTGCGTACGCCCAGTTGCGGCCCGCCCGCCTCGTCACCAGGGCCGCCCCAGCAGCGTACCCGGCGCCCGCCGTCCGCTGGAGGGGTCGCGCCGGGTCGGCCGATCAGGCGTCAGTCGCGGCGGAGCGCGTCGACGTGGGCGCCCAGCGGCGCCGAGGCGCGCTCCAGGTCCTGCGCGGCGCGCGTGATGCGCTGCGAGCTGTCCGCCACCTGGCGGGCCAGCCGGCGCACTTCCACGTAGACCCGCACGGCGGGGACGGCGAGCACGGCGAGTCCGCACACGGCGAGGACGAGGGCGAGCATCGGCCACAGCATGGGAGGGAGCCTACCGGCAGGCGCCGACGGCGAGCGCCGCGGCGGGCCAGGGCCGCCCGCCCCGGCCGCCGTCTCGCACGCTGGAGAACCCACGGCCTCGCGGCCTGAAACGGCGCCCGCGCCCGGCGCCCGCCTCAGGCGGTGGAGTGCAGCCGCAGCGTCCGCACGCCGCCGCCGGTCAGCAGCTCCACGATCCGCTCGCCGGCCGGCTTGCGCACCGCGGACCCGCAGTCGGGACAGGTGAAGGAGTAGAACGTCGTGCGGTCGCTGGCGCCGATCGCCAGCCGCAGCGCGCCCGCGGCCAGCTCGAACCGGCCCCGGCACTGCGGGCACGCGGCCTTGAAGACCACGGCTGCGGCATTCCCCTCACGGGTCACTGCGGGCATCCCTTCACTCACCGTACGCCGCGAGCGCCTGCCGCGCCGCGTCCCGAGCACTGTCCGCGAGCCCTCGCGGGGAGACGATCCGGCCGTCCTTGCCCAGTCGCAGCGCCAGGCGCCGCAGGGAGGCCGGATCAGGGGTGCGCAGCGTGATCCGCAGGCCGCCGTCGGGCAGCTCCTCCGCGCTGTCGTGCGGGTAGTACTCCGCGACCCAGCGCCCCCCGGGGCCGGTCTCCACGACCACCTCCGGGTCCCCGGCCGCGGGCCGCACCAGGCCGGCCGACAGGTCGGCCAGGTCCGACGGCTCGATCGGCGGCGGGTCGGACGGCGCGTCGAGCAGCTTGATCTCCACCACCCGGTCCAGCCGGAACGTGCGCCGCGCCTCCGACAGGCGGCACCACGCCTCCACGTAGGTGTGCCCGACGGCGAACAGCCGGATCGGGTCGATCTCCCGTTCGGTGACCTCGTCCCGGGCGGGCGAGTAGTAGCGCAGCCACAGGCGGCGGCGCTCGGATATCGCCCGGTCGACCTCGGCGAACACGCCGCCCTCGGACTCGAAGGTGACCGCGAGCCGCGAGCTGGCGCCGGCCGCCTCGCCCGCCGCGGCCTCCAGCTTGGCGGTGGCGCGCAGCAGCGCCTGCCGGTCGCCCTCTCGCAACCCGGGCAGGGTGGCGACGGCGCGCGCGGCCACGAGCAGGGCCGTGGCCTCGTCGGCGGCCAGCCGCAGCGGCTCGCCGCCGCCGCCCGCCGCGTCCGGGTTGTGCCACCAGATCCGCTCGCCGTCGGTGTCGATGTCCAGCAGGTCGCCGCCGCGGAAGCTGGTGCCGCACAGCGGCAGCACGTCCAGGTCGGCGATCAGCTCGTCCTCGGAGATGCCGAAGGCGCGCGCGACGTCGGCGACCCGCGCGCCCGGGCGCTCGCGCAGGTACGTCACCAGGGAGAGCATCCGGCGCGTCTGGTCGATGGCGTTTCCTGCCATGGCGGTCGGCCCGTCCCCGTCAGGCCGCGGCCACGGCGCGCAACCGGTCCACGACGTCCGCCCGCAGGTCGGCGGGGGCCAGCACGACCACGTCCGGGCCGAACTCCACCAGCCAGGCGTCCAGGCCGTGCCCGTAGGGGATCTCCAGCTCGTCCCAGCCGCCGTCCAGCGGGCGGGTGGCCAGCGCCCTGGCCCGCAGCGGATAGCCGTGCCCGGCGCGCACCCTGATCCGGGCGGTGCCGGTCGCGGTCTCCCCCGCCCAGCTCTCCACGGTCTCCCGCACGGTGACGTGGTCGGGCACGTCCGCGGTGTACGCGCCGGACCGGGAGCGGACCCTGCCGGTGATCCGGGACAGCCGGAAGACGCGCTCGGCGGCGCGGTCGCGGTCCCACCCGGCCAGGTACCAGTGGCCGCGCCAGCACTCCAGGATCCACGGCTCGACCTGCCGCCGCTCGGGGCGCGCGGCACTCGACTTGCGGTAGTCGAAGACGACGGGGCGCCGGTCGCGGCAGGCGAGCATCAGCGGCTCGAAGGCGGCCTCGTGGACGGGGATGCGCGGCTGGAGCGCGCTGTGCCCCTGGGAGTCGTACGGGTCGTCGGCCAGCGGCATGCCGGCCGCGCGGAGCTTCTGCAGGGCGCCGCTGGCGGCCCCCGCGAGCCGGGCCTGCTGCCACACCTTGGCCGCCAGGCTCAGGGCGGCGGCCTCCTCGGCGTCGAGGGTGATGGGCGGCAGGCGGTTGCTGTCGCGCCGGGCGAGGTAGCCGATGTCGCCGTCGACGTTCTCCACCGTCTCGATGACGAGGCCGAGTTCGCGCAGGTCGTCCTTGTCCCGCTCGAACATGCGGTTGAAGGCGTCGTCGCTGCCCACCTCGTCGCCCGCGAGCCGGTAGGCCTCGATCGAGTCCCGCAGCTCGCGCTTGGTCAGCGGGCGCCGGGTGTCCAGCAGGCACAGGGCCAGGTTCATCAGCCGCTCGGCCTTGGCGATGGCCATCGACGCCTTCCCCCTGGTTCTCACGATCTTCCACGAACCCGTCGACCGATGACCGTACCGCTCCGCGACACCGGACGAAAGCCGAGAGCCCCGCCGGGTGGCCGGACTCTCGGCTGTCGCACACCCGTGCGCCCCCGCCGGCCCGGCGGGGGCGCACGGTGTCAGACGGATACCAGGTCGCAGACGAAGATCAGCGTCTCACCCGGCTTGATCCGGCTACCGGCGCCGCGGTCGCCGTAGGCCAGGTGCGGCGGGATGACCAGCTGGCGGCGGCCGCCGACCTTCATGCCCTGCACGCCCTGGTCCCAGCCGGGGATGACCTGTCCGGCGCCGAGCTCGAACTTGAGCGGGGCGCCGCGGTTCCAGCTCGCGTCGAACTCCTCGCCGCTGCTGAAGGCGACGCCGACGTAGTGGACGGAGACGATATCCCCGGCCTTGGCAGCCGGGCCCTGGCCCTCGTGGATGTCCTTGATCTCAAGCTGCGCCGGGGGCTCGCCGCCCGGGAAGTCGACCTCGGGCTTGTCGGTGCTCACGGAAAACCGCTCCTCGTCACGTGGTGGGCAACCTGGACAGTCTCGCAGATTCACAGAAGCGCGAGGATGTCGACGGAGTACACCAGCGTGGCGTTGCCGGGCACGCCCTGGTAGCCGTCCTTGCCGTAGCCGAGCGAGGGCGGGACGACGAGCAGCACCCGGCTGCCCACCTTCTTGCCCGTCAGGCCCTGCGCCCAGCCCTTGACGCCGACCCGCTGGAGGTAGAGGGCGGTGGGCCGGCCCCCGGCGTAGCTGGAGTCGAACTCCTTCCCCCCGTCCCACAGCAGGCCGCGGTACTGGACCAGCACGCCGTCGGTCTCCTTGACCTTCGGGCCGTCGCCCTCGATGACGTAGTCCGCGACGAGCTTCTTCGGCGGGTCGGCCCGGGGCACGGTGATCGACGGGGGCCTGCCGTCGGACTTGGTGCCGACCCGGGGCAGGGCGGGGTCGGACTGGCGTACGGTACGGCCCTTGGCCGCGTCCTTCTCCGTGAAGACGTGGACGATGTCGACCACGAACACCAGGGTGTCGGTGCCCTGGATGCCGCTCTCCGGCCGGCCGTCCTCGCCGTACCCGAGCTCGGGCGGGATGGCCAGCTCGACCCGGCTGCCCTCCTTCTTGCCCACCAGTCCCTGGTCCCAGCCCTGGATGACCTGGCTGACGCCGATCTGGAAGACGGACGGGCGGCCCCGGTCGTAGGAGTTGTCGAAGACCTTGCCCGTCGACCAGATCTGGCCGAGATAGTTCACCTGGGGGAAGGTGCCCGCGCCCACGGCCGTGCCGCTGCCCGGGATGAGGGTCCTGACCGCGAGGTTCCCGGACGGCTTGCCCGTGCCCTTGGCGACCGTCGGCTTCTGGCCGAAGCCGGTCCCCGCGGTGACCTCCGGCAGCGGCCCGGACACGATCGTGGCCTTGGGCGGGGAGCTGGGGCTCTCGGTCCCGGCGGAGGGCGAGCCCCGGTCGGAACCTGACGAGTCGTCGCCGCAGCCCGCGAGGGAGAGCAGGCCGACCGGGGCGGCAAGGAGCAGGGAGCGTCGGCGCACGAGGGTCCTCGATCGGTCAGGGCCGTGGATCAGCCCGGCACGGGCGGTTCGCGCCACTCTACGACGTGCCGGAGCCCCGTACGCGAACCGCACGGGGCCCCGGCGTCGTCGTCCGCCCGGTCCACGCCGGTCCGCGAAGGACCGGCGGACCGGCGTGGACCGGCGTGAACCGGCTCACATGCCGGCGATCAGCTTCTCGACCCGGTCGTCCACCGACCGGAACGGGTCCTTGCACAGCACGGTGCGCTGTGCCTGGTCGTTGAGCTTCAGGTGCACCCAGTCGACGGTGAAGTCGCGGCGCTGCTCCTGAGCGCGGCGGATGAAGTCGCCGCGCAGCCGGGCGCGCGTGGTCTGCGGCGGCACCGACTTGCCCTCGAAGATCTTCAGGTCGTTGCACACCCGGGCCGCCTGGCCGCGCTTCTCCAGCAGGTAGTACAGCCCGCGGCGGCGGTGGATGTCGTGGTAGGCGAGGTCTATCTGGGCGATCCGCGGGTGCGACATGGTGATGTTGTTCTTGGCGCGGTACCGCTCGATGAGCCGGTACTTCATCACCCAGTCGATCTCGGTGTCGATCCGGTCCAGCTCCTCGGTGCGGATGGCCTCCAGCGTACGGCCCCACAGCTCCAGCACGCGGTCGACGGTGCCCTTGCGGATGCCGCGGCGCTCGCAGAAGTCGACGGCCTTCTCGTAGTACTCCTGCTGCACCTCCAGGGCGGACGCCTCGCGCCCGCTGGCCAGGCGCACCTTCCGCTGCCCGGTGATGTCGTGGCTGACCTCGCGGATCGCCCGGATGGGGTTCTCCAGGGTCAGGTCGCGCATCACCGTGCCCGCCTCGATCATGCGCAGCACCAGGTCGGTGGCCCCGACCTTGAGCAGCATGGTCGTCTCGGACATGTTGGAATCGCCGACGATGACGTGCAGGCGGCGGTAGCGCTCGGCGTCGGCGTGCGGCTCGTCGCGCGTGTTGATGATCGGCCGGGAGCGGGTCGTCGCGGAGCTGACCCCCTCCCAGATGTGCTCGGCGCGCTGGCTGACGCAGTAGACGGCGCCCCGTGGGGTCTGGAGCACCTTGCCCGCGCCGCACAGCAGCTGCCGGGTCACCAGGAACGGAATGAGAATGTCGGCCAGACGGGAGAACTCCCCGTGCCGCGCCACGAGATAGTTCTCGTGGCAGCCGTAGGAGTTGCCGGCCGAGTCGGTGTTGTTCTTGAAGAGGTAGACGTCGCCCGCGATTCCCTCCTCGTGCAGGCGGCGCTCGGCATCCACGAGCAGTCCTTCCAGAATGCGCTCGCCCGCCTTGTCGTGGGTGACCAGCTCGGTCACGCTGTCGCACTCGGGCGTCGCGTATTCCGGGTGCGAGCCCACGTCGAGATAGAGGCGGGCACCGTTGCGCAGGAAGACATTGCTGCTGCGGCCCCAGGAGACGACACGGCGGAACAGGTAGCGCGCCACCTCGTCAGGAGACAGCCGACGCTGTCCCCTGAAAGTGCACGTGACGCCGTACTCGTTCTCCAGTCCGAAAATGCGGCGGTCCATGCCTGAACATTACGCCTGATGGCCAGCTCTGAAACCGGGTCTGACGGCCCCATTGTGATCATTTTCGGCTGGAAGTTCACCCGTCGTCCGGGTTGCGGTCACCGAGAGGTGCCGCTGGGCGGCCACCAGGACGAGCAGGGAGACGGCCCCGCCGGCCGCCGGAAGGGTGAAGCCGGCGGACACGCCGCCGAGGTCGACGGCCGGTCCGGCCAGCGCCGCGCCCGCCGCGTTGCCGACGCCGAAGGTGGTCACCAGCCACGAGAACGCCTCGGTGACGGTGCCGCGCGGCGCGTGCCGGTCGATGACGACGAAGGCGCAGGCCAGGGCCGGTGCCAGGAACACGCCGGACAGGCCGGCGAGCGCGGTCATGGCGGCGACGCCGGGCACCAGGGCCAGCGGCACGTACCCGAGCGCCAGGGCGCCCACCAGCAGCCGCAGGCGCACCTCGGGCGCCCCGGCCCACGGGCGTACCCCGTAGACCAGCCCGCCCAGCAGCGCGCCGCCGCCCAGGGCGGACAGCAGCCCGCTGGAGACCGCGCCGCCGCCGTGCCCGTCGGCGTACGCGACGGCGGCCACGGCGATCGAGCCGAGCGCGACGCCGACGAAGAAGAACGCCCCGACCAGGACCAGGATGCCGGGCGAGCGCAGCGCGCCGAGCCAGTGCGCCTCGCGCGGCGCCGACCGCCACCGCCGGGAGGGCGGTGAGAGCAGCACGGACGCGGCGCCCAGCAGGCCGATCACGTTGATCACCACCACGGCGGCCGCCTCCGACCAGGTGAGCACCAGCAGCGTGACCAGCAGCGGGCCGGTGGCGAACATCACCTCCTGGGCCACCGCGTCCAGCGCGTACGCCGTGTGCACCCGGTCCTCGCGGCCCAGGACGGACGGCCACAGGGCCCGCAGGCCGCCCTCCAGCGGCGGCGTGAACAGGCCGGCGACGAGCACGGCGGCGAACGCCAGGGGCAGCGGGCGCAGCCCGACGAGCGCGAACAGGGCCATGGCCAGCGCGGACACCACGGCGGCGGGCGCCATCACGCGCGGCTGTCCGTAGCGGTCCACGGCCCGGCCGAGCAGCGGCTGGCCCGCGGCGTTGCCCACGGCGTAGACGGCGGACAGGGCGCCGGCCAGCGGGTAGCCGCCGCCCTCGGAGCGGGTGAAGAGCACGATGGCCAGCGCCGCCGTCGCGTTCGGCAGCCGCCCGACGAGCGTGCCGACCAGCAGGCGCGCCGCGTGGCGGGTCCGCAGGAGCGCTCCATAGCCCGCCGCCATCGCCTGCCCCCTTCCCGGACCCGCCGGGCCCGGAGTTTTACGTATAACGAACGTCTGCCATACGTACCATGGCACCCGATCGCGGGTCCACCGGGTTGCGGCGGGCCGGGAAGGGCGGCGGAGGCGATGGGCACCAGTGCGGGCCGCGGCGGGCCCGGAACCTCCGCCGCGCCGCCGCCGCGGCCGGGCCCGGACGGCGCCGGGGCCGCGCGGCCCACCAGCCGGGATGTCGCGCGGGCGGCGGGCGTGTCGCAGGCGACCGTCTCCCTCGTCCTGGGCGACAAGTGGGCGGGCCGGGTGTCGGAGCGTACGGCGGACGCGGTGCGCGCCGCCGCCCGGGAGCTGGGCTACCGCCCCAACCTCGCCGCGCGCAGCCTGCGGCTCGGCCGTACCAGGACCGCTCTGCTGGTGGTGCCGTCGGTGACGGCCGAGTTCTTCGCCGGGGTCTACACCGGGGCCGCGCGCGCCGCGGGCGACCGGGGCTTCGGCGTGGTGCTCTACCCCTCGCCGGGCGGCACCGGCCCGGCGCGCGACCCGTTCGACCCGGCGCGGGCGTCCATCGACGGCGTGATCGCCTCGTCCATGGCGGCCGGGGCGCTGGCGGCGGTGCGCGGCGGCGGCCTGCCGCTGGTGATGCTCGACAGCGGCCCGGGCGACCCGGCCGCGGCCGCGACGGTCAACTTCGACGCCGGCGACGGCCTCCGGCAGGCGGCGCGGCACCTGCTGGGCCTGGGTCACCGCCGCCTGGCCCACCTCGCGGCGGACGTGGACTCCTGGACGTTCCGGGAGCGGGCCCGGGCCCTGGCAGAGGAGGCGCGCGGCGTCCCGGGCGCCGGCGTACGGACCGAGCGCACGGCGCTGAGCGTCGACGCCGGGCGCCGGGCGGCCGAGCGGGCCCTCACCGGCCCCGGCCCGGACCCGCGGCCCACGGCGCTCGTGTGCGACGACGACGTGCTCGCCGCGGGCGCCTGCAAGGCCGCGCGGCGACTGGGGCTGCGCGTGCCGCAGGACGTGTCGGTGACGGGGGTCGGCGACCTCGCGCTGGCGACGGCCGTGGAACCGGAGCTGACGACGGTGCGGCTGCCCGCCGAGGCGGTCGGCGCGGCGGGCATGCGCGCGCTGATGGCCGTGCTGGACGGCGGGGCGGCGGACGACACGACGCTGCCGGTGCGGCTCGTGACCCGCGGCTCCACCGGCCCGCCGGGCGGGTGACGGCCCGCAGTGCCCGGGTTACGGGTCCGCGGCGGCCGGTACGGGCCCGGGGTGCGGCATGGCGCCGCACGGGCGGCCCGGAGGACGTGGCGCACGGCGGCGCACGGCGGGCCGGACGCGCGCGGGTGCGGGCCGCGCACGCGGGCCCGGCGCGGCAAGCCCGGCCGCGCCCCTGGCGGGCAGACGGAAACCGCCGGGGCCGGTATCCCGTGCCCGGCCGACGGCGCGCCGCCCACGGACCGGCCACAGGACGCGCCGCCGGCCGGGCACGGGGAGACGTACGCCCGATGGCCGGAAAGCGCCGTCCGCGCGAGGGACCGGGTCGTGCTCCGTGCCCCGCCGGAGCCGCCCGCCGGGGCACGGGGCACGACCGGGCCCGGCTACTCCTCCGAGGCCGACGGCCCCTCGTCCGACGAGCTGTCCTCGGACGAGGACGCCTCCGTCTCGCCCTGCGCCGCGGACTCCTCGGCGGATGTCCCGGCCGACTCCAGCAGCCGCGAGAGCTGGCCGCCGAGGACGCGCTTGAACTTGCGCTTCTGCGGCCGCGTGCGGTCCAGCACCGCCACTTCCAGCTGCTCGGCGGTCAGCGTGCGCTCGCCGCCGTTGTTGTCCCGGGCCAGGGACTCGATGGCCAGTTGCAGGGCCTCGGCGAGGGTGAGGCCGTCGCGGTGCCGCTGGCCGAGGTAGCTGCTGATCTGGTCGGAGTTGCCGCCGACCGCGACCGAGCCGTGCTCGTCCACGATGGAGCCGTCGTGCGGCAGCCGGTAGATCTGGTCGTCCTCGGGGCTGTCGCCGACCTCCGCGACGATCAGCTCGACCTCGTACGGCTTCTCGGCGGCGCTGGAGAAGATGGTGCCGAGCGTCTGCGCGTAGACGTTGGCCAGGCCGCGGGCGGTGACATCCTCGCGGTCGTAGGTGTAACCGCGCAGGTCGGCGTAGCGCACGCCGCCGATCCGCAGGTTCTCGAACTCGTTGTACTTGCCGACCGCGGCGAAGGCGATCCGGTCGTAGATCTCACTGACCTTGTGCAGCGCGCGGGAGGGGTTCTCGGCGACGAACACGATGCCGTCGGAATACTGCAACACGACCACGCTGCGGCCCCGCGCGATGCCCTTGCGGGCGTACTCCGCGCGGTCGGCCATGGCCTGCTGGGGAGATACGTAGAACGGCGTCGTCACCGGCTATCCGTGCCTTTCTGTCAATACGTGTGCGGTCCCCACGGTCGTGCCTCACAGCAGGGCGGCTCGCGGGCCGTCCGGCTGTTCGAGCCGCCGCTCGTGGATGGCACGGACGATCTCGGACACCTCGGTCTCGGAAAGCCTCTTGAAGCCGTCCTCGCTGATCACCGTGACGATCGGGTAGATCCGCCGGGCCAGGTCCGGCCCGCCGGTCGCCGAGTCGTCGTCGGCCGCGTCGTACAGCGCCTGGACCACGGCGGTGGCGGCCTGGTCCTCGGCGAGGTCGTCGCGGTACAGCTTCTTCAGGGCGCCGCGCGCGAAGAGGGAGCCGGAGCCGGTGGCCGCGAAGCCGAGCTCCTCCGACCGGCCACCGGTGACGTCGTAGGAGAAGATGCGGCCCTTGCCGCGGTCCAGGTCCCAGCCGGCGAACAGCGGCACCACGGCCAGGCCCTGCATGGCCATGCCCAGATTGCCGCGGATCATGGTCGACAGCCGGTTGGCCTTGCCCTCCAGGGACAGCGTGGTGCCCTCGACCTTCTCGAAGTGCTCAAGCTCCAGCTGGAAGAGCTTGACCATCTCGACGGCGAGGCCGGCGGTGCCCGCGATGCCGACCGCGGAGTACTCGTCCGCGGGGAAGACCTTCTCGATGTCGCGCTGCGAGATCAGGTTGCCCATCGTGGCGCGCCGGTCGCCGGCGAGCACCACGCCGCCGGAGAAGGTGACCGCGACGATCGTCGTGCCGTGCGGGGCCTGGACGGCACCCTCCACGGGCGGCAGCGGGCGGCTGCCGGGCAGCAGCTCGGGCGAGTGTGCGGCGAGGAAGTCCATGAACGACGAGGAGCCGGGCGTCAGGAAGGCAGCCGGCAGACGCCCTGTGCTACGAGTGTTGGCTTCCACACGTTTCCTTCCACGAGATCTTGAAACACTGCACGGACCTTACCCCTGGCCGGGGAAGTCATCCGTCCTGCGCCCCGCGGTCGCGAGGGGCGCAGGACGGACGGCCGGCGCCCTACTCTCCGCCCTTCTGGACGAAGGAGCGCACGAAGTCCTCCGCGTTCTCCTCCAGGACGTCGTCGATCTCGTCCAGCACGGAGTCGACATCGTCCGACAGCTTCTCGTGCCGCTCCTTGATGTCCTCCGCGGCCTGCGCGTCCTGCGCCTGCTCCTCCACCTCCTCGGTGGAGCGCGACGCCCTCTGCTGTCCGCCGCCGCTGTCCTTGGTCGCCATCTAGCTCACCCCGCTCGGTTCGACGTACAAGATCAGACCCTACAAGGCGGGTCCGACATCGGCCTCGTAGTTGCTACAACGTCCGAGAGCCATTCCCATGATTCCCGGATCGCCGTTCTTCCAGACTCGTCTCACCCTACGGACAGGTCATCCGCCGGACAGCACCCTGACCAGCTCTTCCGCGGTGCGGCAGCGGTCCAGCAGCTCCTTGACGTGGGCGCGCGTGCCGCGCAGCGGCTCCAGCGTGGGGACCCGCTGGAGGGAGTCGCGGCCCGGCAGGTCGAAGATCACCGAGTCCCACGAGGCCGCGGCCACGTGCTCGGCGTACTGCTCCAGGCAGCGGCCGCGGAAGTAGGCCCGGGTGTCCTCCGGGGGGCTGCTCTGGGCCCGCACCACGTCCGCCTCGTCCAGCAGCCGCTTCATCCTGCCGCGGCCGACCAGGCGGTTGTACAGGCCCTTCTCGGGGCGCACGTCGGCGTACTGGAGGTCCACCAGGTGCAGCCGGGCGGCGTCCCAGTCCAGGCTGTCGCGCCGGCGGTAGCCTTCGAGCAGCTCGCGCTTGGCGACCCAGTCCAGCTCGCCGGACAGGCTCATCGGGTCGCGCTCCAGCCGGTTCAGCACGTCCTCCCAGCGGGTGAGGACGTCCAGGGTCTGCTCGTCGGCGTTCGCCCCGAAACGGTCCTCGACGTACTTGCGGGCCAGCTCGCAGTACTCCATCTGGAGCTGTACGGCGGTGAGCGCCCGGCCGCTGCGCAGCGTGATCAGGCGGCGCAGCGTCGGGTCGTGCGAGACCTGGTGCAGGGTGCGCACCGGCTGGTCCACGGCCAGGTCCACGGCGATGAAGCCGTCCTCGATCATGGACAGCACCAGGGCGGTGGTGCCCAGCTTGAGGTAGGTCGAGATCTCGGACAGGTTCGCGTCACCGATGATCACGTGCAGCCTGCGGTACTTCTCGGCGTCGGCGTGCGGCTCGTCACGGGTGTTGATGATGGGGCGCTTGAGGGTGGTCTCCAGGCCGACCTCGACCTCGAAGTAGTCCGCCCGCTGGCTGATCTGGAAGCCGTGCTCGTGCCCGTCCTGGCCGATGCCGACGCGGCCGGCGCCGGTGACGACCTGGCGGGAGACGAAGAACGGGGTCAGGTGCCGCACGATGTCCGAGAAGGGAGTCTCCCGCTTCATCAGGTAGTTCTCGTGCGTGCCGTAGGAGGCGCCCTTGTTGTCGGTGTTGTTCTTGTACAGGTGGATGGGCTGGGCGCCGGGCAGCTGGGCGGCGCGCTCGGCCGCCTCGGCCATGATCCGCTCCCCCGCCTTGTCCCACAGGACGGCGTCGCGCGGGTTGGTGACCTCGGGCGCGGAGTACTCCGGGTGGGCGTGGTCCACGTACAGCCGCGCGCCGTTGGTCAGGATCACGTTGGCCAGACCGATGTCCTCGTCCGTGAGCTGACTGGCGTCCGCCGACTCGCGCGCGAGGTCGAAGCCTCGGGCGTCCCGCAGCGGGTTCTCCTCCTCGAAGTCCCAGCGGGCGCGGCGCGCCCGGTGCATCGCCGCCGCGTAGGCGTTGACGACCTGGGATGAGGTGAGCATGGCATTGGCGTTCGGGTGGCCGGGAACGGAGATCCCGAACTCCGTCTCGATGCCCATTACTCGCCGTACGGTCATGCGGCCCTCCTTGCCCGGCGACGCCCCGCGGTGGGGTCGGCGCTCAAGTACCGCTGCGCTTCCGGTCCGTGCGAGGCCCCCGATCCCCCACACCGCGGAGCCGCGGTACCGAAGAGCCTAGAACGGCTATGCGGCGCTGGGGAGATCATTTCAGTCATTGCTCTGGTCCGGCTCGTAGGGACGGAACTGGGTCCGAAACGCGCATCCGGCCGCGGACGCCCCGCCCCCGCCTTCGGCGGGGGACCGCTGGGACATCCGCAGCCGGACAGCGGTGCTACAGGTACTGACCAGTGTTCGCCACCGTGTCGATCGAGCGACCGGTGTCCGCGCCCTGCTTGCCGGTGACGAGGGTGCGGATGTAGACGATCCGCTCGCCCTTCTTACCGGAGATCCGGGCCCAGTCGTCCGGGTTGGTCGTGTTGGGCAGGTCCTCGTTCTCCTTGAACTCGTCCACGCAGGCGGCGAGCAGGTGGGAGACGCGCAGGCCCTTCTGGTTGTGGTCCAGGAAGGCCTTGATCGCCATCTTCTTGGCCCGGCCCACGATGTTCTCGATCATCGCGCCGGAGTTGAAGTCCTTGAAGTACAGGACCTCCTTGTCACCGTTGGCGTAGGTGACCTCCAGGAAGCGGTTCTCCTCCGACTCGGCGTACATGTGCTCGACGACGGACTGGATCATCGCCTCGACCGTCCCCTTCGGCGACCCGCCGTGCTCGGAGAGGTCCTCCGCGTGCAGCGGCAGCGACTCGGTGAGGTACTTCGAGAAGATGTCCTTCGCCGCCTCCGCGTCCGGGCGCTCGATCTTGATCTTCACGTCGAGGCGGCCGGGCCGCAGGATCGCCGGGTCGATCATGTCCTCGCGGTTGGAGGCGCCGATGACGATCACGTTCTCCAGGCCCTCGACGCCGTCGATCTCGGAGAGCAGCTGGGGAACGATGGTGTTCTCCACGTCCGAGCTGACGCCGGAGCCGCGGGTGCGGAACAGGGAGTCCATCTCGTCGAAGAAGACGATGACCGGCGTGCCCTCGCTCGCCTTCTCCCGGGCCCGCTGGAAGACCAGGCGAATGTGCCGCTCGGTCTCGCCGACGTACTTGTTCAGCAGCTCGGGGCCCTTGATGTTGAGGAAGAAGCTCTTCCCCGCGGGCTTGCCGGTGACCTCGGCCACCTTCTTGGCGAGGGAGTTGGCGACCGCCTTGGCGATGAGGGTCTTGCCGCAGCCGGGCGGGCCGTACAGCAGCACGCCCTTCGGCGGGCGCAGCTGGTGCTCCTTGAACAGGTCGGGGTAGAGGTACGGGAGCTCGACGGCGTCGCGGATCAGCTCGATCTGGTTGCCCAGGCCACCGATCTTGGTGTAGTCGATGTCCGGGACCTCTTCGAGGACCAGCTCCTCGACCTCGCTCTTGGGCACGACCTCGTAGACGTAGCCGGAGCGGGGTTCGAGCAGCAGGGCGTCGCCGGGGCGGATGGTGGCGTCCAGCAGCGGCTCGGCGAGCCGCACCACGCGCTCCTCGTCGGTGTGCCCTATGACCAGGGCCCGCTCGCCGTCCTCCAGGATCTCCTTGAGGGTGACGATGTCCCCGGCGCGCTCGAAGCCGTGGGCTTCCACCACGTTGAGCGCCTCGTTGAGCATGACCTCCTGGCCGGGCTTGATCTCGTCGAGGTCGATGCTCGGGCTGACGTTCACCCGGAGCTTCCGGCCTCCGGTGAAGATGTCCGCCGTGCCGTCCCCGGCCGCCTGCAGAAACACCCCGAAGCCGGCCGGCGGCTGCGCGAGCCGGTCGACCTCCTCCTTGAGGGCCACGATCTGGTCACGGGCCTCACGGAGGGTGTTGGCGAGCCGCTCGTTCTGCGCGGACACGCCCGCAAGGTTGGTCTGCAACTCGACGATCCGCTCTTCGAGAATCCTCGTGTGTCGCGGAGAGTCGGCGAGCTTGCGTCGCAGGACGGCGATTTCCTGCTCTAGGTAGGCAACCTGGCCGGCTGGGTCGTCAGACCCGCGCCCCGGCCGGATGCCGCGGTTGATGTCGTCGTCGTGGGCTGCCACGGTCCTCACCTCCTCCAAGGGGAGCTGGACGCTTCCTGACCCTACCTGGGCAGGTGCGGGTTGAAACCCCTAGATCACAAACCCGGTACGCCTGTGTCCGATCTTCACCCTTGCGTACGTCCTCACGCCAGGTGAATACCCACCCAACAACATCGGAAAGCGACCGGCTGTATTGTCGGGACAGTCAACACCCGTCAGGGTTGGCGCCATTTAGTCTAAATTGGATCACTTGTCATGAAACGGGCGGGCAGCATGACGGCACAGGACGGCGGGCTCGGCGACCTGGAGGTCTGGATCGACCAGGACCTGTGCACCGGCGACGGCATCTGCGCCCAGTACGCTCCCGAGGTGTTCGAGCTGGACGTGGACGGTCTAGCTTACGTCAAGACCGCCGAGGACGAGCTGCTACAGGACAAGGGGGCCGCGGTCCGGGTGCCGCTGCCGCTGCTCAGCGAGGTCGCGGACTCCGCGAAGGACTGTCCGGGCGACTGCATCCACGTACGGCGCGTCTCGGACCAGGTGGAGGTCTACGGCCCGGACGCGGAGTGACCGCGGGACCGGCGGCCCGCTCCGGGAGCCTCGCGACCCGGGTCCGGCGGCCCGCCCCGGGCCGGGCTGGACCGCCACCGGCCGGAACCGGCCGGTCAGACGGGCCCGGCGACCGGTCCGGGTCCGGGCGGGGTGACGCACCGGGCGGGGCCGGTCAGACGCTCCCCGGCGCCCGCAGGGCGCGCAGCACGAAGCCGCCGTCCTTCCACCGCCAGCTGACCGAGCGGCGCATGTCGGGACAGCACCGCGGCACCTGGTCGGAGGAGTACCCCAGCAGGGTCGCCGACACGGTGGCCCCGCGCAGCGCCAGGCCCTGTACGCTCATGCGCTCCTTGGGGTCGAGAAAAGTCGCCACGACCCGAGGCGGCCGCGCGCCTTTTTCTGTCGTTCTCCCCGGTTTTCCGGATTTCTTGCCGCGAGGAATCGCGAGGACATAGATGCCGCTCGGCGGGGTACCGCTCTCGGCATGGCAGCGGACGACCGCCACCGTCTCGGGCCTGCCGTCACCGTCCAGGTCACCGGAGACCCGGTCCACGACGTCCAGCCGTACGGGACCGCAGTCGACCGGGTAGGCCGCGGCGTCCGCGTCGGGGGGCCGCACCGGGGCGGCGGCAGCCGAGCCGGCCCGGGCGTCCGAGGGCTGGACGGCCGCGGTGCCCGCGACGACCGCGGCGATGGCGGCGGCGGTCGCGATCCAGTGCGCCGGGCGGGAATGCGTGTGCGGATAAGCCGGGCGGGATGGCGGGAGCGATTCCGCGCGGGATGGCGGGAGCGATTCCGCGCGGGATGGCGGGAGCGATTCCGAGTCGGGTGGTGGGAGAGATTCCGGGCGGGACGGCGGGAGGGACTCAGCGCCTGCCGGTGGCTGCACGCGGGACGACTCCTGTGAGAGCTGTGGCGTCAGGGATGCCCAGCATCGTGCCACACATCACAAGCAGCCAGTGCGGAGGGTGCGGGTTTTGGCCACTCCTCCGGGGGTATGGAGGCCGCGTTCCAGCCGCCCGGCCCGCGCTCCCGGACACCCCGCCCCGGTCCCGCCGGCTCCCGCCTCAGTCCCCCCGGCTCCCCCATCCCGCGTAGTCGTCTCCGTACGCGCCCTTGGCCGGACGGCGGCGGCGCAGCGGCGGCTCCACGCCGTCCGCCAGGCGCCGGGCGGTGACCAGGAACCCGGTGTGGCCCACCATGCGGTGGTCGGGACGTACGGCCAAGCCCTCGACGTGCCAGGTGCGGACCATGGACTCCCAGGCCGACGGCTCGTTGAAGGTGCCGTGCTCGCGGATCGCCTCGACGGTCCGGGCGAGCTGGGTGGTCGTGGCCACGTACGCGCACACGATGCCGCCCGGGACGAGCGCTTTGGAGACGACCTCCAGGCACTCCCAGGGGGCGAGCATGTCCAGGATGACCCGGTCGACGTCCGTGTCGGACAGGTGGTCCTGAAGGTCGCCGACGGTGACACGCCAGGCGGGGTGCGGGCCGCCGAAGTACCGCTCGACGTTCTGGGCGGCGATCTCGGCGAAGTCCGCCCGGCGCTCGTAGGAGTGCAGCATGCCCTGGTCGCCGATGGCCCGCAGCAGGAAGGTGCTCAGCGACCCGGACCCCACCCCCGCCTCCACCACGCGCGCGCCGGGGAAGATGTCGGCCATGGCCAGGATCTGCCCCGCGTCCTTGGGGTAGACCACGGCGGCTCCGCGCGGCATGGACAGGACGTAGTCGGGGAGCAGCGGACGCAGCGCGAGATACGCGACGTTACCGGTGGTACGCACAACAGTGCCCTCGGGAGCGCCGATCAGCTCGTCGTGCGGGAAGGAGCCCTTGTGGGTGTGAAAGTTCTTCCCGGCTTCGAGCGTGAACGTGTAGTGGCGTCCCTTGGGGTCGGTGAGCTGGACCTGGTCCCCGACCTGGAAGGGCCCGCGACGGCGGGCGGCACCGGTCGGTTCGGACATGCGGACAAGCCTACCGGCCCGGCCGGCGTGCCGGTGACCCCACCGGTACGGGCCCGCGCGGGCGGCGAACCGGCGGCCGCCAGGCCGCCCGCGGCCCGGCGGGCGGCGCCGGTCAGGCGGGCGGGCGGGCCATCGCCGCCACGAACGCCCGTTCGACGTCGGCCGTCGACAGCACCCCGTAGACCTCCCCGGTCTCCTCCACGACGAGGTACTCGGTGGCCGGCGTGGCCCGCAGGGCGTCGAGCAGTTCCTCTCCGGTCAGCTCGGCCGAGACGCGCATGCCCTCCTTGAGGTCCTGCGCGAGCCCGCTGACCGGCACCCAGGGGCGGCGGTGCTCGGGAATGCCGACGATGGCCGCCTCCCGCACCACGGCGGTCGGCGTGCCCTGGCCGTCGACCACGACGAGCGCGCGGGCCCCCGCCTCGTTCGCGCGGCGCAGCGCCTCCGACAGGGGCGTGTCCGCGCCCACCGGAACGGCCCGCCTGGTGAGCGTACGGGCGCGCAGCTCGGGCAGGCGCTCGCGCAGCCGGGCCATGCGCAGGCTGTTGCCGGCGCCGGTCCAGATGATCGCGGCGAGGATGGCGGCGAGCAGCGCGTCGGTCACCGAGTCGACCGTGCCGAAGCCCTCGTAGTCGTCGCCGAAGCCGCCCGCCTGGGTGACCAGCGGCAGGCCCACCAGCACCGCCACGGCCAGCGCGCGGCCGGTCCAGGCGGCGGCGACCGTACCGGTCATGGGCCTGCCGCTGATCTTCCAGACCACCGCGCGCAGCATCCGGCCGCCGTCCAGGGGCAGGCCGGGCAGCAGGTTGAAGGCGGCGACGATGAGGTTGGAGATCATCAGGCCGGCCAGCAGCACGCCCGGCACGGTGCCCGGCTCGACGGTCAGCATGCCCAGGTAGAACAGGCCGGACAGGACCAGGGACAGCAGCGGGCCGACGAAGGCGAGGACGAACTCCCGCCCGGGCGTCTCCGACTCCTTCTCGATCTCGGAGACGCCGCCGAAGAACTGGAGCTGGATGCGGCGCACCGGCAGCTTGAAGCGCAGCGCCGCGACCGTGTGGGCCAGCTCGTGGACGAGGACGGACGCGTAGAAGGCGACCGCGAAGAAGAGCGAGACCAGGTAGCGGGCGGCGCCCAGCTCGGGCAGCACGCGGTCGAGCTGGTCGCCGAAGACCCAGGTGATCAGGGCAGCGACCAGGAACCAGCTCGGCGCGACGTAGACCGGGACACCGAACGGGCGGCCCATGAGGAAACCGCCGCCCACGTCACGGGGCCGCTGCGGCCTGTCGGTCCGGGGCCGGGTGGTGCGGTCCGCGCCCCCGCTGCCGGACTGCCGCTTCCCGCTGTTGTCCACGGTGTCCCCTCGTCGGATACGTCCCCTCGCACCCTGGTCGGCGCGGTCCCACGATCATGCAGTGCGAGGGCCCTTGACGTCGATGGTATGCCGCCCGTTGTCAGTGGCGGGCCGTAGGGTCTTGGCCATGGAGACGACCACGGGGACGCCCGGGCGGGCCGCGAGGGTGCCCGGGCCCGCGAAGCCGGACTCGCTGTCGCCGTCGCGCGCGGCTGACTTCATGCGGTGCCCTCTGCTGTACCGCTTCCGTGTGATCGACAAGCTGCCGGAGAGACCCAGCCCCGCGGCGGCGCGGGGCACGGTGGTGCACACGGTGCTTGAGCGGCTGTTCGACGCCCCGGCCGCCGAGCGGACCGCGCCGACCGCCCGGGCGCTGGTGCCGGGCGCGTGGGAGCGGCTGCTGGCGGAGCGCCCGGAGCTGGCGGAGCTGTTCGCGCGGGAGGACGGCACGGTGGACCCGGAGCGGCTCGCGCCCTGGCTGGCGGAGGCGGAGGCGCTGGTCGAGCGGTGGTTCGAGCTGGAGGACCCGACGCGCCTGGAGCCGGCCGAGCGCGAGCTGTACGTGGAGACGGTGCTGGACTCGGGCCTCACGCTGCGCGGCTACATCGACCGGGTGGACGTGGCGCCGACCGGGGACGTGCGGATCGTCGACTACAAGACCGGCAAGGCGCCCGCCCCTCAGTACGCGGCGGAGGCGCTGTTCCAGATGAAGTTCTACGCACTGGTGCTGCGCAGGCTGCGCGGGGCGGTGCCGCGGCGGCTGCAGCTGGTGTACCTGGGCAGCGGGGACGTCCTGACGTACGACCCGGACGAGACGGATCTGCACGCCGTGGAGCGCAAGCTGCTGGCGCTGTGGGAGGCGATCCGGGCGGCGACGCGGACCGGGGACTGGCGGCCGCGGCCGACGCGGCTGTGCGACTGGTGCGACCACCGGGCGCTGTGCCCGGAATTCGGCGGCACTCCCCCGCCGTACCCGTTGGAAACAGGCGTCGTGTGAGGGCTGGGAGAAGGGAGGCCGCGCGCAGCGTCGATTGAGGGTGGTGGTGGGTGACGGGACCAGCACAGGGGCCGCACAGCGTCGATTGAGGGTGGTGGTGGGTGACGGGACCAGCACAGGGGCCGCACAGCGTCGATTGAGGGTGGTGGTGGGTGACGGGAGGGCAGAATAGGCGGCGTCTAGCGAAGGAGATTCCGTGGCGATCCGCGTCCTACTGGTGGACGACCAGCCGCTGCTGCGCACCGGCTTCCGCATGATCCTCGAAGCCGAGCAGGACCTCGCGGTCGTCGGTGAGGCGGGAGACGGTCTGCAGGCCCTGGACCAGGTGCGGGCGCTCCAGCCCGACGTGGTGCTGATGGACATCCGGATGCCGCGGATGGACGGCGTGGAGGCGACGCGGCAGATCACCGGGCCGGGGCGGGACGGGCCCGCGAAGGTGCTGGTGCTGACCACGTTCGACCTGGACGAGTACGTGGTGGAGGCGCTGCGCGCCGGGGCCAGCGGCTTCCTGCTGAAGGACGCCCCGGCCACCGAGCTGGTGCAGGCGATCCGGGTGGTGGCGGCGGGCGAGGCGATGCTGGCGCCGAGCGTCACCCGGCGGTTGCTGGACAAGTACGCGGGCCACCTGCCGTCGGGCGAGGAGCCGGTGCCGGACACGCTGCACACGCTCACCGAGCGCGAGGTGGAGGTGCTGAAGCTGGTCGCCCGGGGGCTGTCGAACGCGGAGATCGCCGCGGACCTGTTCGTCAGCGAGACGACCGTGAAGACGCACGTGGGGCACGTGCTGACCAAGCTGGGCCTGCGCGACCGGGTGCAGGCGGCGGTGTACGCGTACGAGAGCGGGCTGGTCCGCCCCGGGGCGCAGTAGGAGCGCCGCCGGGGCGGGCGCGGGCGGCCGACGCGGCGCGCGGTCAGCCGCGCGCGGTGACCAGCGTGTGCAGGAACGGCAGGTCGACCTCTTCCAGTGAGCGGACGACCGTGCGGGTCGGGGCCGGGTCGATGGGCACCACCGACGGTACGGCGAGCACCTGGCAGCCGGCCGCCTCCGCGGCCGCCACCCCGGTGTGCGTGTCCTCGATGACGACGCACCGCGCCGGGTCGGCGCCCAGACCCGTGGCGGCCAGCAGGTAGGGGTCGGGGTGCGGCTTGGTGCGCGCCACCTCGTCGCCCGCGACCGTCAGGTGGAAGTACTCCGCGCCGACTGACCGCAGCACGCGGTCGATGACGCTGCGGTGGGAGGCGGAGACCAGCGCGGTCGGGATCTCGTGGGCGGCCAGCTCGGCCAGCAGCCGCCGCGCGCCCGGCAGCATCGGCACCTGGCCGTCGATCAGCTCGGCGAAGCGGGCGTTGAGCAGGATGGTCAGCTCGGCGAGGGGGATGTCGGCGCCGGTGGCCTCGATGAGGTACGAGGCACTGCGGGACATCGGACCGCCGACGACCACCTCCCGGTGCTCCTCGGCGAGCACGTGCCCGAGATCGGCGAAGATGCCGACCTCCGCGTCCCACCAGATGCCCTCGGTGTCCACCAGGGTGCCGTCCATGTCGAGCAGGACGGCCTGCAGGGCGGAGCCCTTGGCCATGCGGCTGTCGACGGCGGGGATGCTGCTGGTCATCCATGCACCTCCGTAAGGGGGACGCGTCCCCCGACAGGGGACGCGAAGGCCGGCCGCTTCTTTCCGGGAACCCATGGGTTCCCGGGGCGAGGCGACCGGCCTCTACCGGATCAGCCAGTGTACGACGGCTGGGCGCGGAGCGCGCCGCGCTGTGTTCGGCGTCACCTGCGCCACGGCCCGGACCAGCGCTTTTCCTGGCCTGCTGGCCAGTCCTAAAGCGGCTCAGCGGGCGTTGAAGTACTTGGCTTCCGGGTGGTGGATGACGATCGCGTCGGTGGACTGCTCGGGGTGCAGCTGGAACTCCTCGGACAGCTTCACGCCGATCCGCTCCGGCCGCAGCAGTTCGGCGATCTTCGCACGGTCCTCCAGGTCGGGGCAGGCGCCGTAGCCGAGGGAGAAGCGCGCGCCGCGGTACTTGAGCGCGAACATGTCCGCCATGTCCTCGGGGTCCTCGCCGACGAAGCCCAGCTCGGCGCGGACACGCGCGTGCCAGTACTCGGCGAGGGCCTCGGCGAGCTGCACGGACAGGCCGTGCAGCTCCAGGTAGTCGCGGTAGGAGTCGGCGGCGAACAGCTCGGCGGCGGCCTCGCCGATCCGGGAGCCGACGGTGACGACCTGGAGTCCGACCACGTCGGTCTCGCCGGAGTCCTCGGAGCGGAAGAAGTCGGCCAGGCACAGGCGGCGGCCGCGGCGCTGGCGCGGGAAGGTGAAGCGGGTGCGCTCGCTGCCGTCGTCGTGCAGCAGGATGAGGTCGTCGCCCTTGGACACGCAGCGGAAGTAGCCGTAGACGACGGCCGCCTCCAGCAGGTTGTCGGTGCGCAGCCGGTCGAGCCAGGCGCGCAGCCGGGGCCGGCCCTCGGTCTCGACCAGCTCCTCGTAGCCGGGCCCCTCGCCGGTACGGGCCTCCCGCAGGCCCCACTGCCCCTTGAACAGCGCGCCTTCATCCAGCCACGACGCGTAGTCGGCCTGCTGGATGCCCTTGACGACCCGGGTGCCCCAGAAGGGCGGCTCGGGCACGGGGTTGTCGGTGGCCACGTCGGAGCGGGCGGGCGCCTCGGGCTCGGACTCGCGGACCGCCACGCCGCGCCGGGGGACGCGGCGCTGCCTGAGCTCGGGCAGGGTGGCGCCGGGCACGCCGCGCTTGACGGCGACGAGGGCGTCCATCAGGCGCAGGCCCTCGAAGGCGTCGCGGGCGTAGCGGACCTCGCCCTCGTAGATCTCGTGCAGGTCCTGTTCGACGTACGCGCGGGTGAGGGCGGCGCCGCCGAGGATGACGGGGAACCGGGCGGCCAGCTTGCGCTGGTTCAGCTCCTCCAGGTTCTCCTTCATGATCACGGTGGACTTCACCAGCAGCCCGGACATGCCGATGACGTCCGCCCGGTGCTCCTCGGCCGCCTCCAGGATCGCGGAGACGGGCTGCTTGATGCCGAGGTTGACGACGTTGTAGCCGTTGTTGGACAGGATGATGTCCACGAGGTTCTTGCCGATGTCGTGCACGTCGCCGCGGACGGTGGCGAGCACGATGGTGCCCTTGCCGGCGTCCTCGCCGTCGGCGACCTTCTCCATGTGCGGCTCCAGGTAGGCCACCGCGGTCTTCATCACCTCGGCGGACTGCAGGACGAACGGCAGCTGCATCTGCCCGGAGCCGAACAGCTCGCCGACGACCTTCATGCCCGCCAGCAGCGTGTCGTTGACGATGTCCAGGGCCTTACGGGTGGTCAGGGCCTCGTCGAGGTCGGCTTCCAGGCCGTTCCGCTCGCCGTCGATGATCCGCCGCTGCAGCCGCTCCTCCAGCGGCAGGGCGGCCAGCTCCTCGGCCTTGCCCGCCTTCATCGACTTGGCGGTGGCGCCCTCGAACAGGGCCATCAGCTTCTGCAGCGGGTCGTAGCCCTCGGCGCGCCGGTCGTAGATCAGGTCGAGGGCCGTGGTCACCTGCTCCTCGTCGAAGCGGGCGATCGGCAGGATCTTCGACGCGTGCACGATCGCCGAGTCCAGGCCCGCCTTGACGCACTCGTCCAGGAAGACGGAATTGAGCAGGATGCGGGCGGCCGGGTTGAGGCCGAAGGAGATGTTCGACAGGCCGAGGGTGGTCTGTACGTCGGGGTGGCGGCGCTTGAGTTCGCGAATGGCCTCGATGGTGGCGACGCCGTCCTTGCGGGACTCCTCCTGGCCGGTGCAGATGGTGAAGGTCAGGCAGTCGATGAGGATGTCGGACTCGTGCACGCCCCAGGTGCCGGTCAGGTCGGCGATGATCCGCTCGGCGACGGCGACCTTCTTCTCGACCGTACGGGCCTGGCCCTCCTCGTCGATGGTCAGGGCGATCAGGGCGGCGCCGTGCTCGACCGCCAGCCGGGTGACCCTGGCGAAGCGGGAGTCGGGGCCGTCGCCGTCCTCGTAGTTGACCGAGTTGATGACCGCCCGGCCGCCCAGCTTCTCCAGGCCGGCCTGGATGACGTCGACCTCGGTGGAGTCCAGCACGATGGGCAGCGTGGAGGCGGTGGCGAAGCGGCCGGCCAGCTCCCGCATGTCGGCCACGCCGTCCCGGCCGACGTAGTCCACGCACAGGTCCAGCATGTGCGCGCCCTCGCGGATCTGGTCGCGGGCCATCTCCACGCAGTCGTCCCAGCGGCCGGCCAGCATGGCCTCGCGGAACTTCTTGGACCCGTTGGCGTTGGTGCGCTCGCCGATGGCCAGGTACGAGGTGTCCTGCCGGAACGGGACGGTCTGGTAGAGCGAGGCGGCGCCGGGCTCGGGGCGCGGGTGCCGCTCCGTCGGCGTGACCCCGTTGACCCGCTCCACCACCTGGCGCAGATGCTCGGGCGTCGTACCGCAGCACCCCCCGACCAGGGACAGTCCGTAGTCGCGTACGAAGTTCTCTTGGAAGTCCGCCAGTTCGGGCCCGCTAAGCGGGAAGTACGCGCCGTCCCTGGTCAGCACTGGCAGGCCCGCGTTCGGCATGCACATCAGCGGCGTACGCGAGTGGCGGGCCAGATAGCGCAGGTGCTCGCTCATCTCGGCCGGGCCTGTCGAACAGTTCAGGCCGATCAGATCGATACCGAGCGGCTCCAGAGCGGTCAGTGCCGCACCGATCTCCGAGCCGAGCAGCATGACGCCCGTGGTCTCGAAGGCGAGCGAGCAGATCAGCGGCACGTCCACGCCCAGGGCGTGCATCGCGCGGCGCGCGCCGATCAGACTGGACTTGGTCTGGAGCAGGTCCTGCGTAGTCTCCACGATCAGGGCGTCCGCGCCGCCGGTGATCAGGCCCTCGGCGTTTTTCTGATAGCCGTCGCGCAGTACGTCATAACTGACGTGGCCGAGCGACGGCAGTTTGGTGCCCGGACCGATCGAGCCGAGGACCCAGCGCTGGCGGCCGTCCTGGGCACCGAACTCATCAGCGACCTCTCGGGCGATCCGGGCGCCCGCCTCGGACAGCTCGAAGATCCGGTCGGCGATCTCGTACTCACTCGCCGCCGAGTGGTTTGAGCCGAAGGTGTTGGTCTCCACGCAGTCCACGCCCACGTCGAAGTAGGCCCGGTGGACCGAGCCGACGATGTCGGGGCGGGTGACGTTGAGGATTTCGTTGCAGCCCTCCAACTGCTGGAAGTCCTCCATCGTGGGGTCCTGCGCCTGGAGCATGGTGCCCATGGCTCCGTCGGCGACCACGACGCGGGTGGCGAGTGCCTCGCGGAGCGCGGCGACCCGGTCGGCGGGGGCGGCGGGGGCGGACGAAGGCGTGTGCGAGGCCATGGAAGAACTCCCTGGAGGTGCGACGGCTGTCGGCTTTACGCCTTCCCGTGGAAGGCGTACCTGGCCAGGGTAACGGGCGAGAGTGTCCGGAAGCCGGGTGTTGCGCATGGCGGTCGCGCCGCCATGCGGCTCAGGCGGGTCAGGCGCGGGCGGCCGCCGTCGGCCGGGACGGTGTCGCGCGGTCGGCAAAGGCCGATAGTGTTCAGCATTGTCGAACTTGATCTCGCCGGGAGGTTGCGCGATGGCACGGACCATCCAGTCGCTGGAGCGCGCGGCCGCGATGCTGCGCCTGCTGGCGGGCGGCGAGCGGCGCCTGGGCCTGTCCGAGATCGCCTCCTCGCTCGACCTGGCCAAGGGCACCGCCCACGGCATTCTGCGCACCCTCCAGCGGGAGGGCTTCGTCGAGCAGGACACGGCGTCGGGCCGCTACCAGCTGGGCGCCGAGCTGCTGCGGCTGGGCAACAGCTACCTGGACGTCCACGAACTGCGCGCCCGCGCCCTGGTGTGGGCGGACGACCTGGCCCGTTCCAGCGGGGAGAGCGTGTACCTGGGCGTGCTGCACCAGCAGGGCGTGCTCATCGTGCACCACGTCTTCCGGCCCGACGACAGCCGCCAGGTGCTGGAGGTCGGCGCCATGCAGCCGCTGCACAGCACGGCCCTGGGCAAGGTGCTGTCCGCGTACGACCCGGTGGCGCGCGCCGAGGCCGCCGAGGCGCGGCGCGAGGCGTTCACGCCGCGCACGGTGACCGGCCTGGACGCGTTCGAGAAGGTCCTCGACCTGACCCGGGCGCGCGGCTGGGGCGCGGACGTGGAGGAGACCTGGGAGGGCGTCGCGTCGGTGGCCGCGCCCATCCACGACCGGCGGCGGATGCCGGTGGGCGCGGTGGGGGTCACGGGGGCCGTGGAGCGGGTGTGCGCGGCCGGCGAGCTGCGCGCGGAGCTGGTGGCGGCGGTGCGGGACTGCGCCCGGGCGGTGTCCCGGGACCTGGGTGCGAGCCGCTTCTGAGGGGCCGGAGCCCGGGCCGTTCCGCGGGAGTGCGCGGACTCTTGACGTCCCCTTCACCGTGGAGAAAACTGCCGTTCGTCGGTCGGCATTGTCGAACATCTGACGACAATATGCGCTAGGGTGGACGCCGCTGCGGGCCGACCAACGCCCTCCTCACGAGGGTGCGGACCACCGGTGGCATCCGGGGTTCGCCGTTCCCCCGGACCGAGACAAAGGAGTCACGGGTGTCCAGCTCCGACATCGTCACCGGCGAGATCATCGGCACCGCCGTGCTGATCCTGCTGGGCGGCGGCGTGTGCGCCGCCGTCACCCTGAAGCGCTCGAAGGCCCAGGGCGCCGGGTGGACCGCCATCGCCTTCGGGTGGGCCTTCGCCGTGCTCACCGCCGCGTACATCTCCGCCCCCCTCTCCGGCGCGCACCTCAACCCCGCCGTGACCCTCGGCCTGGCCATCCAGGGCAGCACCGAGTGGAGCGACGTGCCCTGCTACCTCGTGGGCCAGCTGGCCGGCGCCGTCCTCGGCGCGGGGCTGGTCTGGGCCGCCTACCTCGGCCAGTTCCAGGCCCACCTCACCGACCCCGCGGTCGTGGAGTCCCCGATCGGCCGCGAGGGCATGGTGGACAAGGCCGCCGCACCCGCCGCCGGACCGGTGCTGGGCGTCTTCTCCACCGGCCCGGAGGTCCGCAACGCCGCTCAGAACCTGATCACCGAGGCCATCGCCACCGCCGTCCTGGTCCTCGCCATCCTGACCCAGGGGCTGAACAACAACGGCGACGGACTCGGCCCCGTCGGCGTGCTGGTCACCGCGCTCGTCGTGGGCGGCATCGGATTCTCCCTCGGCGGCCCGACCGGCTACGCCGTCAACCCGGCGCGCGACCTGGGCCCGCGCATCGCCCACGCCCTCCTGCCGCTGCCCAACAAGGGCGGCTCGGACTGGGGTTACGCCTGGATCCCCGTGGTCGGCCCTCTCGCCGGGGGAGCCCTCGCGGGCGGAATCTACGAACTGGCCTTCGCCTGACCCGCCCGCCCCGCCGCCACCGAACCGAGACAGGAGAGCAGCACACCATGACCGACACCCACGGCACAGGCAGCCCCGCCCCCGGCCAGGGGGCACCTTCCCACGGCCAAGGGGCACCTTCCCACGGCCAAGGGCCGTTCATTGCGGCCATCGACCAGGGCACCACCTCCAGCCGCTGCATCGTCTTCGACCGCGACGGGCGCATCGTCTCCGTCGACCAGAAGGAGCACCGGCAGATCTTCCCCAAGCCCGGCTGGGTCGAGCACGACGCCACCGAGATCTGGGAGAACGTCCAGCACGTCATGGACCAGGCCATCGCCAAGGCGAAGATCACCTCCGCCGACGTACGGGCCATCGGCATCACCAACCAGCGCGAGACCACCCTGCTGTGGGACCGGACCACCGGCGAGCCGGTGCACCACGCCATCGTCTGGCAGGACACCCGCACCGACGCCCTGTGCCGGGAGCTGGGCCGCAACGTCGGGCAGGACCGCTTCCGCCGGGAGACCGGGCTGCCGCTGGCCTCCTACTTCGCCGGGCCCAAGATCCGGTGGCTGCTGGACAACGTGCCGGGCCTGCGGGAGCGCGCCGAGGCGGGCGAGATCCTGTTCGGCACCATGGACTCCTGGGTGATCTGGAACCTCACCGGCGGCGTCGACGGCGGCGTGCACGTCACCGACGTCACCAACGCCTCCCGCACCCTGCTGATGAACCTGCACACCCTGGACTGGGACGAGCGGATCCTGTCCTCGCTGGACGTGCCCGCCGCGCTGCTGCCCGAGATCCGGTCCTCCTCCGAGGTCTACGGCACCACCGCGCGCGGCGTGCTGGCGGGCGTGCCCGTGGCCTCCGCCCTCGGCGACCAGCAGGCCGCGCTGTTCGGGCAGACCTGCTTCGCCGAGGGCGAGGCCAAGTCGACGTACGGCACCGGCACGTTCCTGCTGATGAACACCGGCGGCAAACCGGTCAACAGCTACAACGGCCTGGTCACCACCGTCGGCTACCGCATCGGCGACGAGCGCCCGGTGTACGCGCTGGAGGGCTCCATCGCCGTCACCGGCGCGCTGGTGCAGTGGATGCGCGACCAGATGGGGCTGATCAAGAGCGCGGCCGAGATCGAGACCCTGGCCAGCTCGGTGGAGGACAACGGCGGCGCCTACGTCGTGCCCGCCTTCTCCGGCCTGTTCGCCCCGTACTGGCGCTCCGACGCGCGCGGCGTCATCGCGGGCCTGACCCGCTACGTCACCAAGGCGCACCTCGCGCGCGCCGTGCTGGAGGCCACCGCCTGGCAGACCCGCGAGATCGTCGACGCCATGACCAAGGACTCCGGCGTCGAGCTGGCCGCGCTGAAGGTCGACGGCGGCATGACCTCCAACAACCTGCTGATGCAGACCCTCTCCGACGTGCTCGACGCGCCCGTGGTCCGCCCGATGGTCGCCGAGACCACCTGCCTGGGCGCCGCCTACGCCGCGGGGCTGGCCGTGGGCTTCTGGCCCGGCACGGACGCGCTGCGCGCCAACTGGCGCCGGGCCGCCGAATGGACTCCCCGGATGGCAGCGGACGTCCGGGCCCGCGAGTACGGCAACTGGCTGAAGGCCGTGGAGCGGACGATGGGCTGGACCGACAACGAGGAGTAAGCAATGACCACCCCGCGAAGCGTCCCGCCCCTCGGGACGCACCCGGCCGCCGGACCCCACCCGGGCCGCGCGCAGACCCGGGACCGGTTGTCGGGCGCTACGTACGACCTGCTGGTGATAGGCGGCGGCATCCTGGGTATCTCGGTCGCCTGGCACGCGGCGCAGTCGGGCCTGCGGGTGGCCGTGGTGGACGCGCGCGACTTCGCGGGCGCCACCTCCTCCGCCTCCTCCAAGCTGCTGCACGGCGGCCTGCGCTACCTCCAGACCGGCGCGGTGCGGCTGGTGGCCGAAAACCACTTCGAGCGCCGCGCGGTCAGCCGCGACGTCGCCCCGCACCTGTCCAACCCGCTCACCTTCTACCTGCCGGTCTACAAGGGCGGCCCGCACAGCGCCGCCAAGCTCGGGGCGGGTGTCTTCGCGTACACCGCGCTGAGCGCCTTCGGCGACGGCGTGGGACGGGTCATCAGCCCCTCCCGGGCCGCGCGGGAGGTGCCCGAGCTGCGCACCGAGAACCTGAAGGCGGTCGCCGTCTACGGCGACGACCAGATGAACGACAGCCGCATGGCTCTGATGGCCGTGCGCGCGGCCGTCGAGGCGGGGGCGACCGTACTGAACCACGCCGAGGTGGTGGGCCTGCGGTTCACCGGCGGCCGGGTCACGGGCGCGGACCTGAAGGACCGGGTGGACGGCACCGAGTTCGGCGTGGACGCGCGGCTGGTGCTCAACGCCACCGGCCCGTGGGTGGACCGGCTGCGCGCCCTGGAGGACCCGGGCGCGGCCCCGAGCATCCGGCTGTCGAAGGGCGCGCACCTGGTCCTGCGGCGCACCTCGCCGTGGAACGCGGCGCTGGCCACCCCGGTCGACAAGTACCGCATCACCTTCGCCCTGCCGTGGGAGGACCACCTGCTGCTCGGCACCACCGACGAGGGCTACGAGGGCGATCCGGCCGACGTGGCGTGCACCGAGCGGGACGTCGCGCAGATCCTGGACGAGGCGGCGCTGTCCGTGCGCGACGGGCAGCTGGACCGGGGGCTGATCACCTACGCGTTCGCGGGGCTGCGGGTGCTGCCCGGCGGTCCCGGCGGCACGGAGAAGGCCCGGCGCGAGACGGTCGTCACCGAGGGCCGCGGCGGCATGCTGTCCGTGGCGGGCGGCAAGTGGACCACCTTCCGGCACATCGGCCGCATGGTGATGAACAAGCTCGCCGAGCTGCCCGGGCGCCCGCTGGCCGAGGACATGGAGCCGGTGCGGCGGCTGCCGCGGCGGATGCCGCTGCCCGGCCTGTCCAGCCCGGTCGCGGTGGCGCACCGGCTGCTGGCCGAGGGCCGCGCGCCCGGCCCCGGCATGGCCGAGGACACCGCCCGCCACCTCGCCACCCACTACGGCTCGCTGTCCTTCGACATCGCCCGCCTGGCGGCCGGCGACCCGGCGCTCGGCGAGCGGGTCCACCCCGACGCCCCGGAGATCTGGGCGCAGGTGGTGTACGCCCGGGACCACGAGTGGGCCGAGACCGCGGACGACGTGCTGCGCCGCCGTACGACCCTGACGATCCGCGGTCTGGACACGCCGGCCGTCCGGGCGCGCGTGGCGGACCTGCTGCGCGACCGCGCCGCCTGAGCGGCCGTCACGTTCCCGGAGCCGCCGGGCGTTGGTCCGTACGGGCCGGGCGGCGCGGCTCACGGCGCCGGCGGCCGCGCGACCGCCCCGGCCCGCGCCCGG
>NZ_JAVSCF010000037.1:0-35982 GCF_031932565.1 Streptomyces sp. B1866 | reverse complement strand
GGCCGCCGCCCAGCCCGCGCCCGCCCAGCCCGCGCCTGCGCCCGCGAAGGCGGCCAAGGCCGAGCCGGCCGCCGCGGCGGGCGGCCCGGAGTTCGTGCCGCTGCGCGGCCCGGCCGCCGCCGTGGCCAAGAACATGAACGCGTCGCTGGAGCTGCCGACGGCCACCTCGGTCCGCGCGGTCCCGGTGAAGCTGCTGTTCGACAACCGCATCGTCATCAACAACCACCTCAAGCGCGCCCGCGGCGGCAAGGTCTCCTTCACGCACCTCATCGGCTACGCCATGGTGCAGGCCCTGAAGGCCATGCCGTCGATGAACCACTCGTTCGCCGAGAAGGACGGCAAGCCGACGCTGGTCAAGCCCGACCACGTCGGCCTGGGCCTGGCCATCGACCTGGTCAAGCCCAACGGCGACCGGCAGCTGGTGGTCGCGGCCATCAAGAAGGCCGAGACGCTCAACTTCTTCGAGTTCTGGCAGGCGTACGAGGACATCGTCCGCCGCGCCCGCGCGGGCAAGCTGACGATGGACGACTTCTCCGGCGTCACCGCCTCGCTGACCAACCCCGGCGGCATCGGCACCGTGCACTCCGTGCCGCGCCTGATGCCCGGCCAGGGCCTGATCATCGGCGTGGGCGCGATGGAGTACCCGGCCGAGTTCCAGGGCACCTCCCAGGACACCCTGAACCGGCTCGGCGTCTCCAAGGTCATGACGCTGACCAGCACCTACGACCACCGGGTGATCCAGGGCGCCGCCTCCGGCGAGTTCCTGCGCGTCATGAGCCAGCTGCTGCTCGGCGAGAACGGCTTCTACGACGAGATCTTCGAGTCGCTGCGCATCCCGTACGAGCCGGTCCGCTGGCTGCGCGACATCGACGCCTCGCACGACGACGACGTCACCAAGGCCGCCCGGGTCTTCGAGCTGATCCACTCCTACCGGGTGCGCGGCCACGTCATGGCCGACACCGACCCGCTGGAGTACCGCCAGCGCAAGCACCCCGACCTGGACATCACCGAGCACGGCCTGACCCTGTGGGACCTGGAGCGCGAGTTCGCCGTCGGCGGCTTCGCCGGCAAGTCGATGATGAAGCTGCGCGACATCCTCGGCGTGCTGCGCGACTCGTACTGCCGCACCACCGGCATCGAGTACATGCACATCCAGGACCCCAAGCAGCGCAAGTGGATCCAGGACCGGGTGGAGCGGCCGCATTCCAAGCCCGAGCGCGACGAGCAGCTGCGCGTCCTGCGCCGGCTGAACGCGGCGGAGGCGTTCGAGACGTTCCTCCAGACCAAGTACGTCGGCCAGAAGCGCTTCTCGCTGGAGGGCGGCGAGTCCAGCATCCCGCTGCTGGACGCGGTCATCGACGCCGCCGCCGAGTCGCGGCTGGACGAGGTCGTCATCGGCATGGCCCACCGCGGCCGGCTCAACGTGCTGGCCAACATCGTCGGCAAGTCGTACGCGCAGATCTTCCGCGAGTTCGAGGGCAACCTCGACCCGAAGTCCATGCACGGCTCCGGCGACGTGAAGTACCACCTGGGCGCCGAGGGCACCTTCACCGGCCTCGACGGCGAGCAGATCAAGGTCTCGCTGACCGCCAACCCCTCCCACCTGGAGGCCGTCGACCCGGTCCTGGAGGGCGTGGTCCGCGCCAAGCAGGACATCATCGGCAAGGCGGGCACGGACTTCACCGTCCTGCCGGTGGCGCTGCACGGCGACGCGGCCTTCGCCGGCCAGGGCGTCGTGGCCGAGACGCTGAACATGTCGCAGCTGCGCGGCTACCGCACCGGCGGCACCGTGCACATCGTCATCAACAACCAGGTCGGCTTCACCGCCGCGCCCACCGCCTCCCGCTCCTCGATGTACGCCACCGACGTGGCCCGCATGATCGAGGCGCCGATCTTCCACGTGAACGGCGACGACCCGGAGGCCGTGGTCCGCGTCGGCCGGCTGGCCTTCGAGTTCCGCCAGGCGTTCAACAAGGACGTGGTGATCGACCTCATCTGCTACCGCCGCCGCGGGCACAACGAGGCCGACAACCCGCAGTTCACCCAGCCGCTGATGTACAACCTGATCGACAAGAAGCGCTCGGTGCGCAAGCTGTACACCGAGTCGCTGATCGGCCGGGGCGACATCACGCTGGAGGAGGCCGAGCAGGCGCTCCAGGACTTCCAGGGCCAGCTGGAGAAGGTGTTCGCGGAGGTGCGCGACGCCACCGCCCAGCCGTCGCCGGTGCCGGTGCCCGAGCCGCAGCCGGAGTTCCCGGTCACCGTCGACACCTCCGTCAGCCAGGAGATCGTCAAGCGGGTCGCCGAGTCCCAGGTCAACCTGCCCGACCGGATCACCGTCCACCCGCGTCTGCTGCCGCAGCTCCAGCGCCGGGCGGGCATGATCGAGGACGGCTCGATCGACTGGGCCATGGGCGAGGCCATCGCCATCGGCTCCCTGCTGCTGGAGGGCACCCCGGTGCGCCTGGCCGGGCAGGACTCCCGCCGCGGCACCTTCGGCCAGCGGCACGCGGTGCTGGTGGACCGGGAGACCGGCGAGGACTACACCCCGCTGCTGTACCTGTCCGAGGACCAGGCCCGGTTCAACGTGTACGACTCGCTGCTGAGCGAGTACGCGGCGATGGGCTTCGAGTACGGCTACTCGCTCGCCCGCCCCGAGGCGCTGGTGCTGTGGGAGGCGCAGTTCGGCGACTTCGCCAACGGCGCGCAGACCGTCACCGACGAGTTCATCTCCTCGGCCGAGCAGAAGTGGGGCCAGACCTCCGGCGTCACCCTGCTGCTGCCGCACGGCTACGAGGGCCAGGGCCCGGACCACTCCTCGGCCCGCATCGAGCGCTACCTCCAGCTGTGCGCGCAGAACAACATGACGGTCGCCGTGCCGACGCTGCCGTCGAACTACTTCCACCTGCTGCGCTGGCAGGTGCACAACCCGCACCACAAGCCGCTGGTCGTCTTCACGCCCAAGCTGCTGCTGCGCCTGAAGGCGGCCACGTCCGCGGCGGAGGAGTTCACCTCGGGCGGCTTCCGCCCGGTGATCGGCGACGACGTGCCCGACCCGGCCGCGGTCCGCAAGGTCGTGCTCACCACCGGCAAGGTCTACTACGACCTGGCGGCGGAGCGCGACAAGCGCGGCGCGAACGACACCGTCCTGGTCCGCCTGGAGCGGCTGTACCCGCTGCCCGTGGCGGAGCTCCAGGCCGAGCTGGCGAAGTACCCGAACGCCGAGACGTTCGTGTGGGCGCAGGAGGAGCCGGCCAACCAGGGCGCGTGGCCTTATCTTCTGCAGAACCTGGTCGACCACCCGGAGCTGTCGTCCGGCCCGAACGCGAAGCTGCCCTCGGTCGACCGGCTGATCCGCGTCTCCCGGTCGCACTCCTCCTCCCCGGCCGTGGGCTCGAACAAGCGGCACCAGGCGGAGCAGCAGGCGCTGGTGGCGGAGGCCTTCGACGCCTGACACCACGCCGCCGGGGCCTTACCGCCCCGGCGGCACCGCCCAGCCAGGCCGAAGGCCCGGCCCCGCACCCTGCGGGACCGGGCCTTCGGCGCGTAAGGCCGGGCCGGGCGTGCCGGGCCGGGCGGGGTGCGGTGGCGTGGTCAGCCGCGGGCGGGCGTCCGGTGCAGGCGGCGGGACAGCGAGTCGACCACCACGGCGGCCAGCAGCACGCTGCCGGTGATCACGTACTGGACCGCCACTCCGATGCCCAGCAGGGCCATGCCGGAGGCGATCGACTGAATGACCAGCACGCCCAGCAGCGCCGACCAGGTGCGGCCGCGGCCGCCGAACAGGCTGGTGCCGCCGATGACGGCGGCGGCGATGACGTTGATCAGCAGGTTGGTCGAGCCGGACGTCTGGCCCACGGAAGCGATGCGGGAGGCCAGGAAGAGGCCGCCGACCGCGGCCATGGTCCCGGCCACCGCGAACACCGACACCCGCACCCGCAGCACGCTGACGCCGGCACGGCGGGCCGCCTCCATGCCGCCGCCGAGCGCGAGCACCGACCGCCCGTACGGCTGCGGCGCAGCACGAGGTCCAGGCCGGCGAGCACGGCGACCAGGACCAGCAGGGCCAGCGGCAGGGCCGGGCCGCGCGCCGCCGGAAAGCCGCCGACGACGGGACCCGCCGCCTCAGGACCCGCCGCCGCCTCAGGACCCGCCGTCGGCCGGGTCCCGCTCCCGGGGCGGCACGGCGACCTCCGCCCAGACCTGCTTGCCCCCCGCTCAGCGGCACCGAGCCCCACGCCTCCGCCACCGCCTCCACCAGCAGGACGCCCCGGCCGCCGGTGGCCTCCCAGTCGGTGCTCGCCGACTTCACCGGCGTACGGGGTGAGGCGTCGCTGACCGCCACCCGCAGCCGGTCCGCGCTGAGCGTGAGGTCGAGCCGGACCTGGCCCTGGGTGTGCACCAGGGCGTTGGTCATCAGCTCCGAGACGACCAGCAGGACGGTGTCGGCCCCGTCCGCCACCCGCCAGGAGCGCAGCGTGCGCGCGGTGAAGCGGCGCGCGTGGCCGACGGCGTCCGGCAGCCGCCACAGCGTCCAGCCGGCCCGGCGCGGCTTGACCTTCATGCCGTCGTAGCGCAGGAGCAGCAGCGCCACGTCGTCGTCGCGCCGGCTGGCGTCGCCGAGCAGCGCGTCCGCCAGCCACGCGACGTCGGCCGGGCTGGTGGCGGACAGCACGCCGCACACCCGGCTCAGGCCGTCCTCCAGGCTCAGCGCGGCGGACTCCACCAGGCCGTCGGTCATCAGGGCCAGCACCGCGCCGGGTTCGAGGCCGACGACGCTGATCGGGTACTCCGGGTCGGCCACCACGCCCAGCGGGGGCCCGCCCTCGACCTCCAGCGCGCGGGTGCCGCCGTCCGGGGCGCGCAGCACCGGCGGCAGGTGCCCGGCGCGGACCAGCCAGGCGTCTCCCTCCTCCATGTCCAGGGCGATGTAGGCGCAGGTGGCGAACAGGTCGGTCTCCATGCCCAGCAGCAGCCGGTTGGCGTGCGAGAAGACCACGTCGGGCGCGTGGCCCTCCACGGCGTAGGCGCGGATCGCGGTGCGGATCTGGCCCATGATCGTCGCCGCTGCGGCGCTGTGCCCCTGCACGTCGCCGATGACGAGGGCCACGTGCCGGTCGGACAGCGGGATCACGTCGTACCAGTCGCCGCCGACGTCGAGGCCCACCGTCGCGGGCAGGTAGCGGGCGATGGCCACGCCGCCGGGCAGCCGCGGCAGCGTACGGGGCAGCAGGCTGCGCTGGAGCATCGCGGCCAGCTCGTGCTCGGCGTCCGCCGCGCGGGCCCGCACCATGGCCTGGCCCACCAGTCCGGCCGCGGCCGCCAGCACGTCCCCCTCCCGTGGGCCGAACGCGTGCGGCCGCGACCAGCCGACCAGGCACACGCCGACCACCCGGCCGTCGGCCGCGAGCGGCAGCACGGCCAGGCCGCCGGGGCCGACGCCCGCGATGCCGGGCTCGAACAGCTCGTCCGCGGGCCACACGCTCATGCGGCCCGCCCGCAGCGCCGCCTCCAGCGCGGGCAGGGCGCGGGCGGGCACGTACGGCCACTCGAAGCGCCAGTTCTCCGGCCAGGCGGCGCGCTCGGGCGGGTCGAGCGCGGTGACCACCAGCCGGTCGGCCTCGGACTCGGCCAGTGCCGCCCGGTCGGCGCCCAGGCCGCGCAGCGCGGCGACCGCCGCCTCGCTGACGTCCCGTACGGTCACGGCGGTGGCCAGGGACGCGGACAGCCGCCGTACGGCGGGCAGCTCGCCGGTGTCCGGCCGGAGGTGCGCGTCGGCGGGCGGCCCGCCGTCCGGGTCAGGCCCGGGCCGGTCAGGCTCGCCGGGAACCCGGGGATCGCCCACGTCGGACATCGCCCTCGTCCCATCGTCCGCGCCTGCCGCCGGTCCGAGCACTTCCAGCGTAGGAAAGCGGGCCCCAGGCGGCGACAGGGCCGCGCCCGGCCGCGCACCTCCGGCCCGCGCACCCTCCGGCCCCACGCCGCACACTCCGGCCCGCGCCGCTCACGTCCGCGCGGACGTGAGCGGACCCGGCGGCCGGTCCCCCGGGCCGCCTATCCTGGCCGCGCGGGGCCGCGGGCTCCGCACCCCGTCCCCGACCCCTCGGAGCACCCCTTGTACTTCACCGACCGTGGCATCGAGGAACTGGAGCGGCGGCGCGGCGCGGAGGAGGTGACGTTCGAGTGGCTCGCCGAGCAGCTGCGGACGTTCGTGGACCTCAACCCCGACTTCGAGGTGCCCGTCGAGCGCCTGGCGACCTGGCTGGCCCGGCTCGACGACGAGGACGACGCGTGACGGGCGGTGCCGGGCCCTCGTGACCCCCGGCGCTCGGGACTCCCCTGGCGCTCCCGCCTCCCCGGCGCTCTTGACTCTCCGGTGCCGCGATATATCGTGTCTCTCGGGAGACGCGATATAGGTTGCGTCATGCGCCCGCCAGTCGGCGCGCCCCCGCCGCCGCGCGCCCGAACCGCCCGCGCCCGGCCGCCTTCGCGGCGGCTGCGGCGGGCCCGGTCCGGGCCCCCGGCCGGGGGCGGCCACCAGGACAGCCATTGGGGAGGCCAGGGATGTCAGACCGGTCCGAGTGGTCCATCACCGTGCCGCAGAAACTCACCTTCGACGTCCCCGTCTCCACGCTCCACGTGCGCGTCGTGGGCGGCACGGTCAACGTCGTCGGCACCGACGGCGGCCCGGCCCGCCTGGAGCTGTCCGAGCTCCAGGGCCCGCCGCTGACCGTCACGCACAAGGGCGGCACGCTGAGCGTCGTATACGACGACCTGCCGTGGAAGGGCCTGCTGCGGTGGCTCGACCGCAAGGGCTGGAACCGCAGGGCGCACGTCACCCTCGCCGTGCCCACCGGGACCCGGACCTCGGTCGGCGTCGTCGGCGCCTCCGCCGTGGTCTCCGGGCTCACCGGGCACACCGAGGTGCGCGGCGTCTCCGGCGACATCACCCTCGTCGGGCTGACCGGCGCGGTCCGTGCCGACACCGTCTCCGGACGGGTGGAGGCCCAGGCGGTGGCCGGTGACCTGCGGTTCAACTCGGTCTCCGGCGACCTCACCGTCATCGAGGGCGCGGGCTCCGCCGTCAAGGCCGACACGGTCAGCGGCAACATGGTCCTCGACCTCGCCGCCACCTCCAAGGGCTCGGACATCAGCCTGACGACCGTCTCGGGCGAGATCGCCATCCGGCTGCCGCATCCGGCCGACGCGGAGGTCGAGGCCAACACGGCCAGCGGGCCGGTGTCCAACGCCTTCGCGGACCTGCGGGTCACCGGCCAGTGGGGCGCCAAGCGCGTCACCGGCACGCTCGGCGCGGGCAGCGGCCGGCTCAGGGCCACGACCGTCTCCGGCGCCATCGCGCTGCTGCGCCGGCCCGAACCGCCCGACGACGACCTCCCGGAAGACGACATTCCGGAAGGTGTGCCCGGGACGGGCCCCGGCGGCGCGCCCGCCGCCGGACGGGACGACTCGCACGGAAAGGTCCTCTGATGCCCCCGGTGTTCGCCCACGGCCGCCTGCGCCTGTACCTGCTGAAGCTGCTGGACGAGGCCCCGCGCCACGGCTACGAGGTGATCCGCCTGCTGGAGGAGCGCTTCCAGGGCCTCTACGCGCCCTCGGCCGGCACCGTCTACCCCCGGCTGGCCAAGCTGGCCGCCGAGGGCCTGGTCACCCACACCACCGAGGGCGGCCGCAAGGTCTACGCCATCACCGACGCCGGCCGCGCCGAGCTGGCCGACCGCGGCGGCGAACTGGCCGACCTGGAGCTGGAGATCCGCGAGTCGGTCGCCGAACTGGCCGCCGAGATCCGCGAGGACGTCCACGGCTCGGCCCGCGACCTGCGCCGCGAGGTGCGCGAGGCCGCCGCCCGGACGCGTACCTCCGGCAGCGGCCGCGGCCCCGGGGACAGGGACGGAGACGGGGACGGCGGCGGGAGCGCCGCAGACGGCCAGGACGCCTGGTCCGACCGCGACGCGTGGCGGCAGGCGAAGGAGGAGATGCGGCGCGCCAAGGAGCAGTGGAAGGAGCAGGCGCGCCGGGCCAAGGAGGAGAGCCGCCGCGCCCGGCAGGACGCCCAGCGGGCCCGCAGGCAGGCGCGGGAGGCGCAGGACATCGCGCTGGAGGAGGTGCAGCGGCTCGCCTGGCGCGTCCAGGAGCAGACGCGGGAGCACATCCGGGCGGGCGACTGGCAGCGCGCGGTGTGGGAGGGGCTGGGCGAGGTGTCCCGGTCGATGGCGCGCATCTCGCAGCAGGGCGCGGCGCCCACCGACTGGGGCGCGGACGGCCCGTTCACCGCACGGCGCGAGGGCCCGCCGTACGGTGCCGGAGACGCGCGCGCCGCGGGCGGTACGCACGGGAAGGCCGGCGGCCGGAAGGCCGGGGACGGGGCGGACGGCGAGGCGGACGGCGGGGCGGACGGCGCCGGCGTGGCGGAACCGGCGTGGGCCCGGGACTTCGCCCCCTCCCGCGACCCCGCGCGCGACCTGGACCGGCTGCTGGACCGCTTCCGCGACGGCGTCCGGGACGCGGCCCGCGACCACGGCGTGACGCCCGCCCAGCTGGCCGAGGCCCGCACCCGGCTGGCGGCGACGGCCGCACGCCTCGACGCCCTGCTGCGCGGCAGGCCCGCGAGCGGCCAGGCCCCGGAAGGGCGGAGTACGGACAGGCGGGGTACGGACGGGCGGGGCGCGGGGGCGCCGGGCTCGGAGGGCTTGCGGAAGGACGGCCGGGACGGCGGCGGCCCGGCCGGGGACGGCCGGGGCGGGAACGGTACGGACTGGTAGGCCCGGACCGGGGAAGGCCCCCGCCGACCGGGAACGGACCCCGGGGGCCCGGCCCCCGGGGTACGGGCCCGGGGGCCCGGCCCGGTATCGCCGCCGGAATCCCTGGACGCTGACGAGCTCGTGCACGGTAGGCCAGGGAGCACGTCAAACCGTCAGTACGACCTTTCCGAACAGGTCGCCGCCGGCGATCTTCTCCAGACCCTCCCGGGCCCGGTCCAGCGGCAGCACGGAGTCGATGACCGGCCGGATGCCCTTGGCGACGCAGAAGCTGACCAGGCTCTCCAGCTCGTCCTTGGTGCCCATGGTGGAGCCGACGACCTTCAGCTCCAGGAAGAAGATCCGGTTCAGCTCGCCGGACTTCGGGGTCTGGCCGCTGGTCGCGCCGGAGATGACGAGGCTGCCGCCGGGCTTGAGCGACTTGACCGAGTGCGACCAGGTGGCGGCGCCGACCGTCTCGATGACCGCGTCCACGCGGCGCGGCAGCCGCTCGCCGGAGTCGAAGGCGGCCTCGGCGCCCAGCTCCACGGCCCGCTTGCGCTTGGCCTCGTCCCGGCTGGTGGCGAAGACCCGCAGGCCCGCCGCGGCGGCGAGCACGATCGCGGCGGTGGCCACGCCGCCGCCCGCGCCCTGCACCAGCACGGTGTCGCCGGGGCCGACGCCCGCGTTGGTGAACAGCATGCGGTAGGCGGTCAGCCAGGCCGTCGGCAGGCAGGCGGCCTCCTCGAACGACAGCTCCTTGGGCTTGGGCAGCACGTTCCAGGTGGGCACGGTGGCCCGCTCGGCGAAGGTGCCCTGGTAGCGCTCGGTGAGCAGGGAGCGGGGCTCGTTCGGGCCGACGCCGTGGCCGGACTGGCCGATGACGGAGTGCAGGACGACCTCGTTGCCGTCCTCGTCGAGGCCCGCCGCGTCGCAGCCGAGGATCATCGGCAGCGACTCCTCGCCGAGCCCGACGCCGCGCAGCGACCACAGGTCGTGGTGGTTGAGGGAGGCGGCCTTGACGGTGATGGTGCTCCAGCCGGGCCGCTTCTCGGGCTCGGGGCGCTCGCCCAGTTCGAGGCCGTTGAGCGGCTGGTCGCGGTCGATACGTGCAGCGTAGGCAGCGAACATGATCTCGACCATAGGCCGCGGTGCCCGGGCAGTGGAAGCACGTCGCCCTGTGACACACGCCGCGCACCGGACGTCATACGGCCACCAGGCCCGTACGGCCGGCCGCGCCCGTACGGCCAGGCCCGGCCCGTACGGCACCGGCGGCGGCACCGGACGACACACGGCGGCGGCAGGGGCCACGCAGGCCCTGCCGCCGCCGGTCCCGGCCGCCCGCGCCGGACGGCGCCCGGGCGGCCGGACGGGGATCAGATCCGCGCCACGCCCTCGGCGCGGGCCGCGGCCGCCACCGCGGAGGTGACCGCCGGGGCCACCCGCTCGTCGAACGGGGAGGGGATGACCTTGTCCGGGGACAGCTCGTCGGCCACGACCGCGGCCAGCGCCTCGGCCGCCGCCAGCTTCATGCCCTCGGTGATCCGGGACGCGCGCACCTGGAGGGCCCCGGCGAAGATGCCGGGGAAGGCGAGCACGTTGTTGATCTGGTTGGGGAAGTCGCTGCGCCCGGTGGCGACCACGGCCGCGTACTTGTGCGCCACGTCCGGGTGGATCTCCGGGTTCGGGTTGGCCATGGCGAAGATGAACGCGCCCGGCGCCATCTTGGCCACCGCCTCCTCCGGCACCGTGCCGCCGCTGACGCCGATGAAGACGTCCGCGCCGTCCAGCGCCGACTCCAGCGAGCCGGTCAGGCCGGCCTTGTTGGTGAAGGACGCCAGGTCGCGCTTGACGTCCGTCAGGTCCTCGCGGTCGCGGGAGACGATGCCCTTGCGGTCGGTGACCGCCACGTCCCCGATGCCCGCCTCGATGAGGATCTTCGCAATGGCGACCCCGGCCGCGCCGGCGCCGGAGATCACGGCGCGCAGCTGGCCGAGCGCCCGGCCGGTCAGCTTGGCGGCGTTGCGCAGGGCGGCGAGGGTGACGACCGCGGTGCCGTGCTGGTCGTCGTGGAAGACGGGGATGTCCAGCCGCTCGATCAGCTTCGCCTCGATCTCGAAGCAGCGCGGAGCGGAGATGTCCTCCAGGTTGATGCCGCCGAAGGACGGGGCGAGCCGGGCCACGGTCTCCACGATCTCGTCCGAGTCCCGGCAGTCGAGCGCGATCGGCACGGCGTCGACGCCGCCGAACTGCTTGAAGAGGATGGCCTTGCCCTCCATCACCGGCAAGGACGCCTCGGGCCCGATGTCGCCGAGCCCGAGGACCGCGGTGCCGTCGGTGACCACGGCCACGACCTGGGAGCGCCAGGTGTAGTCGTAGACCAGCTCGGGCTGCTCGGCGATGGCGCTGCACACCTTCGCCACGCCCGGCGTGTAGGCGAGGGACAGGTCGTCCTTGTCGCGCAACGGCACGGTCGCCTGGACGGCGAGCTTGCCGCCTCGGTGCAACGCGAACGCCGGATCGACGGGCTCGCCGCCGTCCGCAGCGCCCTGCTGGCCGCTGTCACTTCCGCCGCGAGGATTTTCGATCTCCGCTGCCACTGTATGTGACCCCTTATGTCTCAGTCCGTTGAGGGTAACCGCCCCTGGTTGGGGAGCGGGCGGGCACTGTGTCCGGATCTCCGTCCGGCGGATGGCCGCCGCGCGGAGTCGGGATACGGACACCGGGCGCGCCGCACATGCGCCCTGAGCCCCGGGTGAGGGGTATAACCGTCTGTTCTACCTGAAGGGCGTTTCCGGGGGCGAGTGAGTTCCGCGACGCCGATGCCACGGAGGGGGTACGGCCACGGATGTGGGCACGTCACACGCCCACCGGACCTGAGGGTCGCCGGCAGGCGTGATGAAGATCTCCTTCCGTTTATCGGATGCCGCCGCTTGCGCACTCGCCGCGGACGCATTTCGCATCCGCACACCACGGGGGTCGCCCGTTATCCGATTTTGACATGACCGGCCGCCCGAACGAGCCGTACCGGATGGCAAGATGCCCCAATCACACAAGGTACGGCGCGCAAAGGCGCCCGCCCGCCACCCGCACGGCCACTCCCCTACCCCGCAGGAGGACCAGCATGAGTGTCTGTACCACCCGCCGACGGGCGGCCTGGAGAGCCCGGGCCACCGCCGTCGGCGCGATCGCGGTCAGCGGCTCGCTGCTGCTGGCCGCGTGTGGCGACCAGACCGATGACGTGGACGGCGGCGGAAAGCGCGCGGCGGGCAACAAGGCCCCGCTCTTCGACCGGCTGCCGCCGCGGATCCAGGCGTCGGGCGTGATCAGGGTCGGCTCGGACATCAAGTACCCGCCCGTGGAATTCCGCAAGAACGGCAAGGTCACCGGCTTCGACCCGGACCTCGCCGACGCGCTCGGCGCGCAGCTCGGCGTGCGCTTCGTCTTCAACAACGGCACGTTCGACACCCTGCTGACGGGCCTGCGCGCCAAGCGCTACGACGTGGCCATGTCGGCGATGACCGACAGCAGGAGCCGCCAGGACGGCGTCGACCCGGGCACCGGCAAGAAGGTCGGGGAGGGGGTCGACTTCGTCGACTACCTCGTCGCCGGCGTCTCGATCTACACGCGTAAAGGCGACAACCAGGGCATTACGACCTGGGATGACCTGTGCGGCAAGCGGATCGTCGTGCAGCGCAACACCGTCTCGCACGACCTGGCCAAGGACCAGTCGAAGAAGTGCGCGGGCGGCGGCAAGGAGACGATCTCCATCGAGGCGTTCGCCGACGACACCGAGGCGCAGACCCGGCTGCGCGCGGGCGGCGCCAACGCGGGCGCCAGCGACTTCCCGGTGGCGGCGTACGCCGTGCGCACCTCCGGGGGCGGCAACGACTTCCGGCTGGTCGGCGAGCAGGTGGAGGCGGCTCCGTACGGCATCGCCCTGGCCAAGGGCAACACGCGGCTGCGGGACGCGCTGCGGGACGCGCTCGCGGCGATCATGAAGAACGGCGAGTACCAGAAGGTGGTGAAGAAGTGGGGCATGGAGAGCGGAGCGGTCACCGAGGCGAAGATCAACAGCGGCACCTGAGCGCCGCCCCCGGCGCCCCGGGCATCCCCGGCGCCCCGGGCGTCCCGGCCGCCCCGGAGGCCCCCGGGCCCGAGCGCCCCCGCCGCCTCGGGGCCTCCCGGCGCCCCCGCGCCCGCCAGCCGTACCGAAAGGCATGCACCCGTGACCACTGAGCTGGCCAAACCCGACCCCACCGACGCCCCGCCGCCCGTCCCGCAGGTCATCAGGGCCGTGCCCGTCCGGCACTACGGGCGGTGGATCTCGGCCGTCGTCGTCCTGGCCCTGGTCGGCCTGTTGGGCTACGCGTTCGCGCAGGGCCAGGTCCGCTGGGGCACGATCCCGGACTACTTCTTCAACGACCGGGTCCTCACCGGCGTCGGCCACACCGCCCTGATCACGGTCGCCTCGATGGCGCTCGGCGTGACGCTGGGCGTCGTGCTGGCCGTGATGCGGCTGTCGAAGAACCCGGTGACCGGCTCGATCGCCTGGTGCTACATCTGGTTCTTCCGCGGCACGCCGGTGTACGTCCAGCTGCTGCTGTGGTTCAACCTCGGCCTGATCTTCCAGTACATCAACCTGGGCCCGGTCTACAAGGACGAGTGGTCGGACTTCATGACCCCGTTCCTGGCCGCGCTGCTGGGCCTGGGCCTGAACGAGGCCGCGTACATGGCCGAGATCGTACGGGCCGGCCTCCAGGCCGTCGACGAGGGACAGACCGAGGCCGCGCACGCGCTGGGCATGAGCCACGCGCGGACGCTGCGCCGGGTGGTGCTGCCGCAGGCCATGCGGGTGATCGTGCCGCCGACCGGCAACGAGTTCATCAACATGCTCAAGACGACCTCGCTGGTCATCGCCGTGCAGTACTTCGACCTGCTCCAGGCGGGCAACGAGGTCGGCTCGGAGTCCGGCGCCACCGCCGAGATGCTGTTCCTGGCCGCCGCCTGGTACCTGCTGCTCACCTCGGTCCTGAGCATCGGCCAGTACTACCTGGAGCGGTACTACGCGCGCGGGTCGAGCCGCAGCCTGCCGCCCACCCCGTGGCAGCGGGTGCGTACCGCCGTGTTCTCCGTCGGCCGCGGCAGGCAGGAGGCCCGCGCATGACCACCGCCGTCCCGATGGTGAAGGCCGAGGGCGTGTACAAGTCGTACGGGCTCGTGCCGGTCCTCAAGGGCATAGACCTGGAGGTGGCGCCGCGTGAGGTGTGCTGCCTCATCGGCCCCTCGGGGTCGGGGAAGTCGACCTTCCTGCGCTGCATCAACCACCTGGAGAAGATCAACGCCGGGCGGCTGTCCGTGGACGGCGAGCTGGTCGGCTACCGGCAGCGCGGCGACCGGCTGTACGAGCTGAAGGACCGCGAGGTGGCCGCCAAGCGGCGCGACATCGGCATGGTCTTCCAGCGCTTCAACCTCTTCCCGCACATGACGGCCCTGGAGAACGTCATGGAGGCGCCGGTGCAGGTCAAGCGGGAGGCCAAGGCGGTCGCGCGGGACCGGGCGCGGCGGCTGCTGGACCGGGTGGGGCTGGCCGACAAGGCCGGCAGCTACCCGTCCCAGCTCTCCGGCGGCCAGCAGCAGCGGGTGGCCATCGCGCGGGCGCTGGCCATGGAGCCGAAGCTGATGCTCTTCGACGAGCCCACCTCGGCGCTGGACCCGGAGCTGGTCGGGGACGTGCTCGACGTGATGCGGGGGCTCGCCGAGGACGGCATGACGATGATCGTCGTGACGCACGAGATGGGGTTCGCGCGGGAGGTCGGCGACTCGGTGGTGTTCATGGACGACGGCGTGGTGGTGGAGGCCGGGCACCCGCGCGAGGTGCTGACCAACCCGCGGCACGAGCGGACGCGGTCGTTCCTGTCAAAGGTGCTGTAGGGCGCCGCCGTCGCGGTCGGCGGCCCGCCGACCGCGACGGCCGGGGTCACTTCAGCCCGAGCACCACGGCGTCGGACAGCGAGCACCAGACCGTACGGGCCTCGGCGAACCCCGCCTCGCGCAGCGCGTGCGCGTGCCAGGCCGGGGACTGGGTCTCGCCGTCGGCGTGGTCGCCCGCGAGCGGGTTGCCGAAGATGCGGAACCGCTCGGCGACCGGGGCGGCCAGCACCGGGTCCTCGGCGGCGGCCCGCCACCAGTCGGCCCAGTCCCAGGCGCCCTCGGCCCGGGCCCGCTCCTGGCGGGCGCGGGTGTGGTCGCGGTCGGCGGCGTTCAGCCGCGGGGTGGACCCGTCCGGCATGTGGTCGGCGTTCAGGAACACGCCGCCGTCCCGTACGACGCCGGCGACCTGCGCGTACAGGGCGCGCAGCTCCTCCTCGCGCAGCCAGTGCAGGGCGGTGGCGGTGAGCACCGCGTCGAAGGCACGGTGCGGCAGGCGGTCGGTCCACCGCGGGTCGCGCAGGTCGGCGGTGACCAGGCGTACGCGCGGGTCGCCCGCGAAGTGGCCGCGCGCGATGGTCAGCAGGGCCGGGTCCAGGTCGACGCCGACACTGGCGGCGCGCGGGAACCTGCGCAGCACCCGGTCGGTGATGCTGCCGGTGCCGCAGGCGAGGTCGAGCACCGCGGGCTCCGGCCCGGCCACGGCCTCCACCGCGTCGAGCATGGCCCGGAACCGCTCCTCGCGGTCGGGCATGTACCACTCCTGCTGCCGGTCCCAGCTGTCCTGCCACGCGCGCCAGTCCGGTGCGGTCACGGTGTCCGTCATCACGCCTCCCCGTAATACCCTCTAACCCGTAGCATCCATTACTGAACCCTAGGCGCGCTCGGTAAGGACCACAAGTGGAACTGGCGTATTACGCGGATCTGGCCGTGCGCCTCGTCAACAGCGAGGAGCCCGGCCGCGGCACCGACAGCCTCACCTCGCTGGCGGCCGTACGGGCGCTCTTCGGCGCGTCGCAGCAGATGGCGCGGCGGGCCACCGAGGCCGACATCACCCGGCTGCGGTCGGCCCGGGCGCGGCTGCGCGCGGTGTTCGAGGCCGCCTCGGAGGGCGACGAGGTACGGGCGGTGGACCTGCTCAACGCGCTGCTGCTGGAGTTCCCGGTGAGCCCGCAGATCTCCGGGCACGAGTTCCGCGACGAGGACGGCCGCCCGAAGTGGCACCTGCACCTGGCCGACCACGCCGGGACCGCGGGCGCGGGCTACACCGCGACCGCCGCCATGGGCCTGGCCGTCCAGCTCGCCGAGCTGGGCCCCGACCGGCTCGGGCTGTGCGAGGCGGCCCCCTGCCGCAACGCCTTCGTCGACACGTCGACCAACCGCTCCCGGCGCTACTGCTCCGACCGCTGCGCCACCCGCGCCAACGTGGCCGCCTACCGCGCCCGGCGCAGGCGCCTGGACGCCGAACGCTCCGCGAGCCCCCCGAGCGCCCCCCGCAGCGACCGCCCGGACCGCACCGGCCGCACCGCCGACACCGCCCACGCGAGCATCCCGCCCACCGACCGCTGACCCCCGCGCTCCGCACTCGGCGGCGGCCGCAGCCGCATCCACACTCTGGCCACCACCAGCTCGTCCGGCACCACGCCGAACTCCCGGCTGTCGTTCTCCACGTACGGGTTGTCCCCCACCACCCACCACCCGCCGCGCCGCCGCTCGGCCACCCGCTTGACGATCAGCAGGTCCTGCCGGAAGGGATGCCGCAGCACCACCACGTCCCCCGGCCGCACCGGGGCCCCGTAGCGGACGACGAGCTGGTCACCGGGGCTGAGCGTGGGCACCATCGACGGGTTGTACACCTCGGCGAGCCCGAGCCTCAGCAGCCCGCGACGCTCGCGCTCCTCCTCCGACCCGCGCTCGTGGACCAGCTCCCGCATCACGACGGCACCTCCGGTCTGTTTCGTCCACTGGTCCCAGGCTGCCACTGGACTTTTGACCTAAGCCCACCGGGGCACCCGAGAAAAGCCTTCCCCCACCGAGTAATCTCCCACCTGAGAAGACGATCACGAGGAAGGACAGCTCCTATGCTCTCCCGCCTGTTCGCCCCGAAGGTGAGGGTCAGCGCGCACTGCGACCTCCCCTGCGGCGTATACGACCCCGCTCAGGCCCGCATCGAGGCCGAGTCGGTCAAGGCCGTCCAGGAGAAGTACCAGGCCAACGAGGACCCCCACTTCCGCGCCCGCGCCACCGACATCAAGGAGCAGCGCGCCGAGCTGGCCAAGCACCACGTCTCGGTGCTGTGGAGCGACTACTTCAAGCCCCCGCACTTCGAGAAGTACCCCGAGCTTCACCAGCTGTTCAACGACACCCTGAAGGCGCTCAGCGCGGCCAAGGCGTCCACGGACCCGGCGACCGGCCAGAAGGCGCTGGACTACATCGCCCAGATTGACAAGATCTTCTGGGAGACCAAGAAGGCTTGATCTCTGCCTAGGCCGCTTGACCTGCGCAGATGCGATCGTCGGTGGTCTCCGGTCCGCACCCGGTCCGCAGGGCTCCCAAGCTGGGGAGTCCCTGACGGGCCGGGTGCGGTCGTCTTCACCGGACCGCAGGGGCGCGCGAGCCTCGCCGACATGAGTACGGTGCTGCTGACGAGATACGAGCGGCGGAAACCACGGCGCTCGGCACGTCGTTCCATTCCTGTCGGTCTGTCAGCGGTGGGAGGGTCCTGATGCTGGAGGAAGCTGAGGAGATCGGTCGGCGCGCCCGTCGCGCCCGGCTGCGGCTCGGGATGCCGCAGGCCGACCTCGCCGCCGCTCTGGGCAAGTCGCAGGGCTGGGTGTCGAAGATGGAGCGCGGCCTGATCGAGCTGGACCGGGTGGGGCTGCTCAGCCAGCTCGCGGCGGAGCTGCACGTCCATCCCAACGACCTGATCGGCCGTCCGTACAACAGCTCGCCGGAGGAGAACCAGTGGCAGGTCGCCGCGTCCTCCATCCTGCGGGAGCTGCGCCGCTACGACCTCGCGCCCGTCTTCGACGGCACCCCCCGACCGGCCCGCGAGCTGTGGCGGGAGGCCACCCGCCTGCACCGGCTGCGGGACACCGCCTCCAACGTGGCGATCCTGCGTGTCCTGCCCGACCTGTTCCGCGAGGCTCGCGCCCTGGCGGAGGTGGCCACCGGACACGAGCGGGAAGAGGCGTACGCGGTCTACGCGGTGTGCTGCAAGTTCGCTCACACCGCCGCGCACGCGCTGGGCCACCCGGAGCTGATCGCCATGGCGTGCGAGCGGGCGGCCTGGGCGGCCGGGCTGTCAGGGGATCCGGTCCTCCCGGCGGTGGCCGACTGGATGCGGGTGTGGGACATGTGGGCCACGGCGGACTGGGCCGACGCCCTGGCCCTGTCCGACAAGGCGATCGGCACCCTTCAGGACGGGTACGAGCGCGGCGAGCCGCTGGCGCTGCGCGCTTGGGGCACCCTCCAACTCCGCTCGGCCGTCTCGGCGGCGCGGGCAGGCCGGGCCGCCGAGGCGGACGACCGCATCGGCCTGGCCAAGACGGCCGCCGACCGGATGACCGCGTACGCCGGAGCCCCGGTGTACGACCGGCACTCGCTGACGTTCTCGCCCGGCAACGTCCACATCCACGCCATCAGTGTGGCCCTGGAGATGGGTGAGCAGCGCAAGGCCCTGGCGCTCAACCGCCGCACCAGCCCGGAACTCGTCGCCGCCCTGCCCAAGTCCCGGCAGGGGCACTACCGCATGGACGTCGCACGGGCCTGGATGTGGAACGGGAACCGCGACAAGGCCCTGGCGGAGCTTGAGAAGGCCGAGCGCATCGCGCCGCAGCTCGTCCGCAACCATCCCATCGCCCGATCGACCCTGCGCAGCATCGTCTACGCCGAGCGGACGACGACCCGGGAGAAGCTGCGGCGCATGTCCGACCGCTTCCACCTGGACGGATAAGGCTCGTATTCCTCCGGTTCATATCCGCCCTCTGCCTCGTCCCTAGCTTCGGGGGCATGACTGGACGACCAACACCTCATATCCCTTCGCAAGGCCACGGGTTAAGCACCGCGACCCCGTTCCGCCCTCGGCTCGGCGACCTCGCCGCCGACAGCCCCAAGGGCGGCCGGGTCGGGGTCGTCGTGGCCCTTCCCGGCCAGGGCGTCACGACCACGTACCACCTGAGCCCGCCGGGCGGCGGCGACCACTGGTCCGCCCCCGGCGACGGCAGCACCCTGCGGCCCGTACCCACCACGGTCACCCACGCGACCCTCGTCACGCGCGACGCCGTCTACGACCGCCGCGCCCGCCAGGGCTCGCTGGCCATCCTGGTGCACCACGAGGACGGCGGCAGTACGGAGTCGACGCTGGTCCTCACGCCACCCGACATGGAGCGCCTGCACGCCCAGGCCGCGCGCATCCTGGTCGAACGCGAGCGTGCCCTCGGGGGTTCGCCATGAGCGCCCACGGACGGCATCGCGCCGCGCGTCCCGACCGGACCAGCGCCACGGAGCGCATCGACACCACGAGCGGCATGGCTCTGATCATCCTGGCGCTGCTGGGGCTCGCCGGTCCTGCCTGGGCGCTGGGCGACCACGCTGCCGACCTGCTGTCCGGCTCCGCCGAACGGCACGTGCCCGTATCCGCACCGGACACCGCCGAACCCACCCCGTAGACCCCGCCGGGACCGCCCGGCGAACGGACCGCCCCACCACGCGCGTCACATGACCCCGGTCGGCCGACGCTGCCCCGGCCGACGGACCACACCACGAGGAGAGGGACACCGTGGACATCCCGTACATCGTCATCGACCAGCTCACTCCGTTACAGCAGCGGAAGTGGGGTACCCACTTCTGTGGGGCCGACCGCCCCCGCTACATCGAGGAGGGGATCTGGCGCCGTACCCAGGAGCAGGCCACCGCCGCGCAGTCCGGCTGGACCGGCGAGAAAGACGCCCGGCGCCGCGTGCTCCACTACCGCTACCGGTACGGCCTGGTGCCGACGACGGCCGCCCCGGCGATCGGCCTCACCGACCTCTACCTGTTCCACTCCGCGACGGCGCCCGGCGACGAGATCGCCGCCCACGAGGACACGGTCCGGGCCGCGCTCCTGACAGGCGGATGGCGGCCAGCACCGATCGGCACGCAGTGGACGCGGCGTGACCTCCGGTGCGTGCTGACCCTGCACGACGTGCACCCGCAGGATGTCGTGGCAGGTCGCACCCTGCCCGAGGGCTACCGCACTCTGGACGTGCAGATCACCTCGGCCGACTACACGCCGCCGCCGGTCGTGCGGCAACGGCCCTGGGACGTGCTCGCCACCGGTATCCGGGTGAAAAGCCGACCCGGTACGCCCACCATGATTCCCGACCTGTCCGTGCTGGCCGACCACCTGCCCTTCCAGGTCGAGATCGGCTGCGGCACCTCGGTCGAGGCGGGCATCCCGCCGCTGCACCGCCTCCACGAGGTCTACCGCGTCACCGACAGGCAGGGCGACGAACCGCGGGAGCACCGCTTCACCCTGAGCCCCGCATCCGACCCGTTGCTGCGCGAGGTGCTGACCGAGCCGGAGGAGAAGACCGGCGAGTTCACGGAGATGTTCAAGGCGTGCTTCCTGGCGGAACCCACGCCCGCCATGCACGCGCTCAAGGCGCTCCAGGACGCAGGGCACCTGGTCGGCCCGGTGATCACGAACAACTTCGACGTGCTGGCGGCCCGCGCGGGCCTGCGCGAGTGCTTCATGCGCCGCTACGACCAGGCCGTCCCGGACGTGGAGTGGGTGGAGGGAGCGAAGGCCCTGCTGGTGGTGGGTCTGCACGCCGACCGCCGCAGGGTCCAGGCCCGCGCCCGCGAGCGCGGCATGCGCGTCGTCTACCTCGACCCCGAGGGCTTCTGGCATGACGGCACGTTCCGCCCCTACCCCCTGGAAGCGCCACAGGACGGTGACCTCGTATGCCGGAAACCGGCTGCCGAGGGCCTGCCCGAACTCGTCACCCTACTGGCCGAAAACGGCCGCTGACGGGCCATGGACGATGAGATCCGGGCCGGTGGTGGGCGCTAGCGTGGCGCCCCTGACCGGCCCGGATCACCCGGGCGGGCACCAAGGGAAAGGAGCGTGGGCGCCATGCGCGTATCCGTCATCGGCTGCGGACACCTGGGCATCCCGCACGCCGCGGCGATGGCCGAGATCGGCCACGAAACGGCGTCGCCGACATGTGCACCGCCGCCGGGGCCGACGTCCACCAGCTCACCGAGGCCATCGGCCTCGACCCGCGCATCGGCCGGGGCGGCCTCAACGCCGGACCCGGCTACGGCGGCGGCTGCCTGCCGAAGGACGTACGCGCCTTCACCGCCTCCGCACAGGCCCTCGGCGCCCTCGACGCCGCCGCCCTGCTCCGGGCGGCCGAACGGGTCAACGAGTCCCGCCCCGCCGCCGCACTCGCCCTCATCGAGCAGACCCTCGGCCGACCGGTGACCGGCGTACGCGTCACCGTCTGGGGCGCCTCCTTCAAGGCGGGCACCGACGACGTACGGGAATCACCCGCCCTCGCCATCGCCGCCCTGATGCACCAGCGCGGCGCGACGGTCACCGTCCACGACCCCCACGCCGTCCCCACCGCCCTGGTACGCCATCCCCAACTCGACTACGCCGAGGACCTGGAAGAGTCCGCCAAGGGAGCGGAGCTGATCGTGCTGGCCACCGAATGGCCTCAGTTCCGCGACGCCGACCCCAAGGCCCTGGCCGCCATGGTCGCGGCACCGGTCCTGGTCGACCTGCGCAACCTCCTCCACGCCGACCTCTGGCGCGCGGCCGGCTGGACCGTACGCCAGCTCGGCCGCCCCGCCCAGGAATAGCCCAGCCGGGCCCGTCCCGGGCCCGGCACCTACAGATGGGAGATCCGACATGAACGACCTGTGGGACGACATCACGAAGCTGTCCGCCGTCTGCCGCAAGGCCGGTGAACACCTCCCACCCGAGGAGCTGAAAAGCCTCCAGGTCGGCAAGGTCGCCGAGGAGGCGGGCGAGGCCATGCACGCCCTGCATGGCCTGAAGGGCTTAACGACGTGCGGCGACGCGCACGGCTGGGACGAGGTGCAGAACGACCTCGTCGGAGCCGTCATCGCCGCCCTGCTGGCCATCCACTACATCGACCCGGATCGCGCCCGCGCGACCTTCGAGGAGATCTTCCACCGCCGCACTCGCCGGGGCCGCGAAGCCGCAGCCGCCTGACGCCCCCTTACCCGCTGGCGGCCGTACCCGAAGGCACGGCCGCCAGCTTCGTGTCGCACCCTTTGAGCCGTACGCCGACCGTTGCACCATGGCCATCGGAAAGGGAGGACATGACAGACGCCCCATCCCAGCCCACAGGCCCGACCCCCGGCCCAGGCGTGGCCGCACTCATCACCAACAGCCAGGGCGAGTACCTGCTGCACCTGCGAGACGACATCGAAGGCATCTGCTGGCCCGGCTACTGGGCCCTCATCGGCGGCCACCCCGACCCGGGCGAACCCCTGGACGCCGCCATCGCCCGGGAGCTGAAGGAGGAGACCGGCCTGACGGTGCCGCTCACCCCGCTCACCACCGTCCGGCAGAACAACTCCGAACACCTCGGTAAAGGCCCCGTCGCCGTCTTCCACGGCCAGTGGGACGGCGACGCCCACGCCCTACCGCTCACCGAGGGCATCATGCTCCACTGGTTCCCGACGACGACGCTGCCCCGGCTTCGGGTGCCCCCGTGGTGCCGGGAAGCCATCCGTGTCCCACACCGCCGGTGACGCCCCCTACAGCTGGCGGGCGAAACCCAGCGTGTCTTGACATCAAGTTTTGAGCGCGTCGCCTGACCCGTTCCCAGCCTTACGTGACCTCGACGTCCGATGCCATCCTCGACCGGGACGGCGGCGCCGCCGAAGCCGTCCTGTAGCACGATTCAGGAGGGGATACGGTGACGAGTTCAGTTCCCTGGGTGGAGCGTCTGTCCACCGGTACGGAAGCGATCCAGGACGACGTGGTCCGCTGGTACCAGGACACCCGCGATGGCATGGCATACGTACCCACGATGATCTGGGGCACCCTCCAGACCGAGGCGTACGCCACCGTGATTCTCACCCAGGTCGTCGACTTCCTTGGCGTCCCGAACGACGTTCCGGCTGGCGTCGCCAAGCGCATGCAGCGGCAGCAAGTTCTATACGACGGCAAGCACCACTACAACGTCGTTCTCGGTGAACAAGCTCTCTACACGAACGTCGGCGGGCCTGATGTCATGCGAGGGCAGATCGAACGCCTCCTGCGAGACTTCGACCTGCCATCCCTCACGCTCGGGATGCTTCCCTCCACCGCACGGGTGGACTTGTTTCCCGTCCACGGCTTCAACATCTACGGTGACGGTGACCGGGTCCACGTCGAACTCGTCTCCTCCTCCGTGGACATCACGGAACGGAGTGAGCTCGACCTCTACGGCAAAGCCTTCGCCGCGCTGAGTAGCGCGGCATCGTACGGCGACGCCGCCAAGGAGCTCGTGAGGAAGGCCCACTCCTTCTGGACCAGTACCACGCCGGAGGAGTAAGGCCACCAGTGTGGACAACGAGCACCGCCGCAGTCCGCACACAGTCCGCAAGAGGGTCGATCACCCCCGTCGGAAGCCAACGCCACCCATCGCCAAAAGGCCAGGTCAGCGGCCCGCAGCAGGAATCGCCGCAGGCCGCCGACCCGGCCTGTTACTGGGAGACCAAGAAGGCCTGAACCCGTCTGTTACCGCCGCCCCACGGCCCTCGGGGCGGCGGCGGTCTTCCCTCCCGAACCCGGTCCGCCGAGATCCCTGCCAGGGGTCTCCGGCGGACCGCGGAAGCTGTCAAGTCAAATGAGACAGTTTGAGGTTATGGGTTCTGTTTCTGGGGTTCTGTCTCGGTTCGGGGGTCGTTGATCCACACGGCCGTGGGCAGTTTCGGGGGCTGGGGTCGGCGGCCGAAGCGTTCGGGGTGCGCCGCGTACGCCTGGGCGAGGGTGACCGCGCGCTGCTGGCGGACGAGGTCGGCGGTGCCGAAGTGGACGCTGGCCGGGGTGTGCAGGCCGATTGCCGAGTGCCGGTGCTCGTGGTTGTAGTAGGTGAGTAAACCGTCGCACCAGTCGCGGGCGTGCTGCAGGGAGCCGAACCGTCGGGGGAAGTCGCCGCTGTACTTGATGGTCTTGAAGTGTGCCTCGCTGTAGGGGTTGTCGTTGGAGGTCTTGGGCCGGGAGTGGGAGCGGGTGACGCCGAGGTCGGTCAGGAGCTGGGCGACCGGCTTGGAGGTCATCGAAGTGCCCCGGTCGGCGTGCACGGTGTGCGGCACGACGCCGTTGGCCTCGATGGCCGCACGGATCAATTCCTCGGCGAGGAGGCTGTCTTCGCGTGCTGCCACCGTCCAGCCGGCCCACGTATCGGCTGTAGATGTCGATCAGCACGTACAAGTGGTACCAGTCGCCCTTGCCCGGCCCGCGCAGCTTGGTGATGTCCCACGACCAGACCTGCGAGGGGCCGTCGGCGACCAGCTCCGGCTTGACCTTCGCCGGGTGGGTGGCCTGGCGGCGGCGGTCGCCGTTCTGCCCGGCGGCCCGCAGGATCCGGTACATCGTCGAGGGCGAACACCAGTAGGTGCCGGCGTCCAGCTCGCGCGCCCACACCTGGGCGGGAGGCAGATCGGCGTACTCCGGCCGGTTCAGCAGCTGGAGCACCGCGGCCCGTTCGGCTGCTGAGAGGGCTGACGGCGGAGCCGGACGCGGCTTCGGCTCCACCGGCGGGCGGGGCCTTTGGTTTCGGTAGTGCGTGGCTCGTGAGCGGCCGGTCAGCCGGCAGGCTGCCGCGGTGCCCAGCTTGGCCCTGATGCCGGTGAACGCCTCGTCCACGACCGGCTCGGCGGTGCGGGTCAGTCCGCGCTCTCGGCAAGCAGTTCCAAGAGCGCGGAAGCTTTTCCCATGACCTGCAGCGCGGCATCCCGCTTGGCCAGGTCCTTCTCCAACCGGGCGACCTTCTTCCGCAGCCGTTCCAGCTCGGCTGCTTCCGCGGCCTTCTTCGGCCGGGCCGGGCTGGTGCGCTGGTCGGTCAGGGTAGTCATCGCCCCGGCGTCCCGGGCGGCCCGCCACTCCATGATGTGGGAGTGGTACAGCCGCTCACGGCGCAGGATCGCGCCTTTCTCCCCGGTCGGGGCGGCGTCGTACTCGGCGACCATGCGCAGCTTGTACTCGGGGGAAAAGCGGCGGCGGGTCGGTCTCGGTGCCGGGTCCTCGGACTCGGCTATCGGGCCGTTCGTGCTGGTCATCTGGGGTGGTGCTCCTGTCTCGCCCAGGAAGGATAACCCGGCATACCGGGTGTCTCACCACAGACTGACAGGGAGGGCCGGGTTCGGCTTGTCCGCGACGGCCCGGACGGCACCCGCGCGGGTACGGCCCGTAGCCGACCCGGACCCAGTCGTTCAGGCCGCCCTGTCAGCGCACCTGGCCGCTCTTCGGCCCGATGCCCTCGATCCTGGTCGGGGTCCCCTCCGGAGCGAACGAGTGGTGGAAGGTGAAGGCGTGCGGCGCGGGGCCGTGGTCGTGGAGGTGTTCCAGCCTGGAAACCCCGTCCTGCCAGGTGGGTATCACGCCGTCGGAGACCCACCAGCACACGTATCCCGGGTGCCCTGTCCTCTCGAACCAGTCGTGACGCCTGTTCAGCGCCGCACGGTGCAGACCGGTGTAGATGGCGTCGAAGGCGGGGCGCACGTCGGTCCAGAGTGAGAGGGTCGCGGCCAGGGCGATGGTTTCCACCGTGTGGCCCTTGCCGTACCAGGCCGGTACGGCGAACTCCCCCCATGCACCCCAGTCCAAGTCGAAATGTGTGCCCCGGTCGCCGTCTGCCGCTTCAGCACGAGCGAGGTACCCGGGGTGCTGGCTGATCGTCCGGTAGACGGCCTCGCTGCTGTCGTGGAATTCGCGCGTGAGAGGTGCGGGATCGGCGAGAGGCGACTTCAGGACGCCGAACGTGTACAGCGCAATGTGGGGCATGCGTCTCTCCCTGGTTGGGGGGTGCCTGGTGTGGATCCGGTTCGGTGGCTTACGCATGGAGCGAGGTTTCGGGGGCGTGACCAGCTCATCCCGTCGCGGGTGGCTCAGCCCGAAGGAACTCCTGTGCGACCGTGGGCGACCGCCGAAGACCAGGTGAAGGTAGCTGCCTCTGCGGGCCGTGTCGAAGTTGCGTTTTCCCTGTCCACATGGCCTCTCGCACCGGTCATTGGGGGCTGGGGCGGTGACGGGCGGGGCAGGCCGCGGGGTGCCATGGATCCGCTTCGGCCGATCGGTTCGCCCGCCATGCCCCTCCGGCTGCCTGCCGGTCCGCACCCGGTCCGCGGGGCTCCCCGGCGACGGAGCCCTGACGGGCCGGGTCCGGTCGTCTCCGTCGCCGCCTGGAACGAGGCCCTCACGCTGATGGAGGGCATGACCTCCGACCGCACCCGCAAGGCGATCACCTCCATCCGATCGACCCTGGCCGTCTACCAGAGGCGCAAAGTGACCGGTGCCGCAGAGCTCGCCCGTCGCGCCCGAGAGGCGCTCGCCTAAAGGCTGTCCCGTAATCCCTGGTGGATCAGCGAGCGGCGTCAGATGCGGTCAATCGCAAGGCGGCGGAGCGTCCGAATAGTGGTTCTATTCGGACGTTTCGCCAACGCCGCGAGTGGCCGTAGCTGGCGTCGGGAGCCCGCCAGGGATTGCGGGACAGCCTTTAGCATCCCCACCAACCCGGCCGACGAAGGGATCACCGTGGCTCAGCCGACTACCGATGACCAGCCCAAGGCACTCAGGCCCGCTCTGGAGTCCATGACCCTGCTGGTCGCCGCCGTCATCGTCCACGACAAGGCCACCAACCGCGTAGTCCTCCTCCAGCGCAGCGACCAGGCCAAATTCGCCAAGGGCAAGTGGGACCTCCCGGTCGGCAAGAGCGAGCCCGGCGAGCCGATCACCGAAACGGCCGTACGTGAGCTGTACGAGGAATCCGGTCTGACCGTGAAGCCGGACGCGCTGAAGGTCGCCCACGTCATCCACGGCGCCTGGGGCGTGGAGGCGCCAAACGGCTTCCTCACGATCGTCTTCGTCGCCCACGAGTGGGCCGGCGAGCCCGAAAACCGCGAACCGCACAAGCACGCTCACGTCCGTTGGGTCGACGCGGACACCATCCCCGAGGACTTCGTGGAGACCACCGCCAGCGCCCTTCACCGCTACCTCAGCGGCGGGCCCCAGGTGTCTCTGGACGGCTGGAAGTAGCGATTGCGAGAGCCCGGCGCGGTGACTGGTCCGGTCCCCGCGGTCCGCACCCGGGCCGCCCGGCGAGCGGGACCGGGCGGCCGATGTCGGGCGCGTCAGCGACCGCGCCCGCCGCGTCGGGGGCGGCCTTCTCCCAGGCGAACGCCGCCACCTGGGACGAGATCGTCCGCAACGGCCCCCAGGAGCGGGAGAAAAACGTGGCGCGCCTCGCGTACGACGGGGCGGCCCACTGGCGAGCATGGACGGGCCGCTCGGCAAGTGCGAGAGGCCCCGGTCTAACTGGCTAGTATGGCGCTGTGGATACAGCGCCACCGTGCCCTAGTGCGTGAAGGATGGCAGGATACGTACATGTCACAGACCGGCAGGCGCCAGCAAGAAGGTCAGCCGAGGCCCCAAGCCCTCCGCGACGCGATAACAGTAGAAATCATCTATTCGGTTTTCGCCGGCGCCTTCGTAGCAGCGTTAATCTATTTTCTCGTGGCGGGCCCTGCCCTACTGTGGAGCCTGGGAAGCCGAATCGAGACAGCCCTGTTTATTTCAGCCGCGACAGCATCTGCACTGGGATTTACGATCCAGGTCAGCTATATCCTTCTCAAGCTACGGACAGCCCTTAAGGAGCGCAGTGAGCGCCCCTGAAGGATCCAGGATCCCAAGGGGCGCTCTTACAACTACGCCACGCCGTTACGGTTGATCCCGCACCACTTCTCTTCCCCTTGCGGGCTCTTTGTGGCTCAGGCGGGGAACTTCCCGCGCTTGACGGCGGTGACGAACGACGACCACGCGGCCGACTCGAAGACCAGCGCCGCGCCGTCCGGGACCTTGCTGTCACGGACGGGCACGACCGCCGGGAAGCCGTCAGCCACCTCGACGCACTGGCCGCCGTCGGTGTTGCTGTACGAGCTCTTGCGCCACGCGGCGGCACTCAGGTCGATGGGCTGCACGGCGACTCCTTCCGGGTGCGGAGCTTCAGGCAGGGAGATCCCCGCGCTTGACGGCGGTCACGAACGACGACCACGCGGCCGACTCGAAGACCAGCGCCGCGCCGCCCGGAACCTTGCTGTCACGGACGGGCACGACCGCCGGGAAGCCGTCGGCCACCTCGACGCACTCGCCGCCGTCAGTGTTGCTGTACGAGCTCTTGCGCCACGCGGCGGCACTCAGGTCGATGGGCTGCACGGCGACTCCTTCCGGGTGCGGAGCTTCAGGCAGGGAGATCCCCGCGCTTGACGGCGGTCACGACCGACGACCACGCGGCCGCCTCGCAGGCCCGCGCCGCGCCGCCCGGAACCTTGCTGTCCCGGACGGGCACGACCGCCGAGAAGCCGTCAGCCACCTCGACGCACTCGCCGCCGTCACTGTTGCTGTACGAGCTCTTGCGCCACGCGGCGGCACTCAGGTCGATGGGCTGCACGGTAGGTCCTCCAACATCCGGCCGATGAACTTCCGCGACTCGGCAGGGGTCAACGCCATGTCGCGCACCGCATCGTACCGGCGTTGCAGGCGCTCAACGGAGGCCGGATCCTCGATCAGTTCGCCGCGGTGGTCGTTCTCGGTGTAAGCCACCGTGCGCCCGTCCAGCAGGCGCAGGAACATCACGGCGGTGCTCGCCAGCCCGTGCAGGCAGGAGCCGAGCGGCAGCACCTGGAGCGTGACGTTCGGCCGCTCGCTCGCCTCGGCCAGGTGTTCAAGCTGCTCCTGCCACTCCCCCGGGTCGCGCAGCGGCGCGCGCAGCACCGCCTCGGACAGAATCGTGCGGAAGGGCGGCGCGTCGCTGCCGTTCAGCAGCTCGCGCCGCCCGATCCGGGCGTCGATCTGCCTGGTCAGCTCCTGCTCCCGGGCACCGCCCGCCGCCAGCAACTCGCGCGCGTACGCCTCCGTCTGGAGCAGTCCGGGCGGGACGCTCACGGCGTAGTGCCAGAGGCTCGCCGCCTCGGCCTCCAGGAGCATGTAACGGCGGTACTGCTCGCGGAACTGGCTGGGGTCGCTGAGCGCCAGCTCCCAGAGGGCGAGCAGGAGGCCGGGCGTCCCGTAATACCGGTCGAGGGCTTCCGCGACCTCCGGACCGCCCAGGGTGTCCCCGCTCTCCAGCTTGCTGAACAGCGACGGATCCCACCCCAGCGCCTCGCCCAGCTTCCGCAGGCTGTCGCCCTTCGCGGTGCGCAGAGCGCGCAGCTCCTCCGCGTACCGTCTGCGCGGCTCCTGGCTCCGACCGGTGATCACTCGCCTCGGCGGCATGGGGCTCCTCCTCTGGTGAGAATGCGGAAGTAACGCATAGTGACGTGAGAGTCAGCACGTCAGCGGCGTTTGTGCGCTGTTCCAGGTCCATGCTCGTCATACCCGGAACACGCACAGTAGCCCAAGCCCCGCACCTCGTACGGGCGTTGGCCGGACGGAGCGGAACCCGCGGCGACGGAGGGACCGCCTGCGGCCGAGGGGATCAGGGGAGTCGGAGTCCGCGACGCTCCGCAGTCTCCGCCCGAACCCCGGGGCTGAACAAGGGAGTTGACGAACATGCCGCATATCAGCCGCAAGATCCTGGTGGGACTGCTGAGGCTGTTACTGCCGGGCACGGCTGGCCGTTGCGCGGGCGGGCGCGCCGACGCGCTGCGCGCCGCCCCGTACGCGGGAGCGCGCCGGTCATGGCCGTACGGGCCCCCGGGCGCGCGGGCGGCGCGCGCGGAGCGGTGGTTGCGGCGTCGGCGGCGGTGGGCGGCGTGGCTGGCCGCGTACGGCGTCGACGTGGGGCCGCGCCGGATTCACGGCGTGCGCGTCGCGCGGGCGGGGGTGACGACATGGCGATGATGCGGATTCGGGTCTACCGGTTCAACCCGGAGACCGGGGAGCGGTCCGAGGTCAGCTCGGTGTCGTACGTCAGCAAGGCGGGCAGCGGCTTCGCCCCGGTGTCGTGCGAGTGGCCACGGTGCGAGTGCCTGCGGTGCCGGATGCGGGACACCGGGCGGGAGCGCGGGCCGGGGGCGGACCGGTGACCGGCGGTACGGGGCCGGGCTTGGTGCCGTGGGCCACGGTGGACGGAAAGCCCTGCTACACCGTCCCGGCCCCCGGCGGCCACGGTCCTGGGCTGGTGGACGCGCTGGCCGACGCCTGGGAAGCAGCGCAGGTGCGCCAGGCGCGCAGCGTGCTGGGGGCGGCGCGGGTGTGGCTGGGGTCGGGGGTACGGGTGGACGGCGGGCGGCTGCGGGCGGGTGTGGTCCGGCTGGTGTGGTCGCTGGTCCGGGTGGTGAAGGTGGCCGAGAGCCGGGGCAGGCGACTGGAGCGGGTCGATGCCGGGGAGGCGGCCCGGGTGGAGATGGCCCGCGTGCTGCTCGGGCACACCGAAGATCTGCTGGTCACCGGCAATGCCGAGGTCTATCAGCTGCGGTACGTGCTGGCCCGGCTGGTGGAGTGCCTGGCGGCGGTGGTGGAGATCGCCGAGGCCCGGGGTGCGCTGCCGGCCGACCCGGACGGCGGCCAGGCCCCGGAGGCTGGTGGCGGGGTGCGGTGTGGGAAGGGGTGGGCCGGGTGACCGGGTTCCCGCCCCCGGCCGCCAGGACCGCGGGCGGAGGGTGGCTGTCCGCGCAGTGCGCGGCGGCCCTCCGGCCCGGCGGCGTCGCGGAGGCGCACGCCCTGTGCCGCGCGGGCCGCTGCGCCTGCCGCTGTCACCGGAAGGTCGCGGTCAGCCTGGGCGCGCTGATCGGCGGGCCGCCGCACCTGGTGGGGCACGCGCCCGAGCCGGAGGCCGAGTCCGTACCCGTCCCCCGGCCGCCCCGGGTCGGGCGGCCCGGCCGGGTGGGCAACCAGCGGCGTACCTCCCCGGTGACGCCCGCGCAGGCCGTCGCGGAAATGCGGGCGGCCGGGTACGAGCCGATCGAGTCCTACCCGGGCCGGGCCACGGTGTCCTGGTCCTGCCGGTGCCTGACCTGCGGCGCGGCGCGGCGGCTGAAGCTGTCCGACGCGCGCGGCGGACGCCGCTGCCGACACGTCAAGGGCCTACCCCCACCGCCGTGAGACCGCCGCCTTCCTGAGAACGGCCCCTGAGACGGGGGCGGGCCCGTCGGCCTCTCCGGCAACCCCCGAGCCGGACATGGCCGGGCCGGCGCGCCCGCCCCCCGGCCCGGCCCGCCCGTACCGCCCTGCCGAGTCCTGTCCGGTGGCGGTGCGGCGGGCCGGGCCACCCCCAGCGGGCCCGGCCGGTGCCGAGGGACAGCCACCGGCCGGGCCCTCCGACGGTCGTGCGAGGGCGCGACGTCTACCGGCCCTGGCCACGTGCTCTCTCCTGTCCCGCTGGCAGGGCCTGTCCCGTCGGCAGGGGCGCGGACCGCTCACAGGCCCCGGGGCACGCGGGGAAGCGCTCCTCTCGACTCTCCTGTCATGCCAGCCTCCTACGGCTCTCTGGTCCCGCCCTGCGCTTGGCAGGCTCAGTCAACGGTCCAGTGGAAGATGCGCCGTTCCGGCAGAGGGGGGACCCTGGGGCTCAGGGAACCAGAGAACTCGTGGTCGGCGTGGCCCAGGATGTCGCCGCGTTCGCTGATGAATTCCGCCCTGCTGAGGTCGTGGCCCGGAGGGACGCCGAGGTCGATGGGTTCTCCGTCGCGCCACAGGTAGGCCCTCGGCTTGGTGGTGCCGTGGAACTCGGAGTGCCCCACGACCTCTCGGCGGTCGTTGACGTCCAGCGCGGTCGCCGGGACCTGGCCGGGGACGGGCAGTTCGAGGGCCCTGCCATCGCTCCACAGGTAGGGTCGCGAATCCCTGGATACGGAGACGTAACCCACCACGTCACCGCGGTTGTTGAGGGCGCGGCCCCTGCTGTAGGCGCCTTCCGGCCCGAGGACGGTCAGCTTCCCGTGCTGCCACAGGAAGGCCCGCCTGGTGGCCATACCGGTGATCTGGCCGCGCCGGTTGGGTCCTGTCGCGCTGGTCCACGAGGAGTTGTTCCCGAGGCTGGAAAGGTCGATGGTCCGGCCGCGGTCCCAGAAGAAGTAGTACCCGGCCGAGCCGGTCGCGTAGTCACCGAGGATCTGGCCGCGGTCGTTTATCCCGAAGTCATAGGAAAACGACCGTGCCCCGGCGGGCGGGCGGATTCTGATCGCCGGGCCCCCGCGCGGGGGAACGAGGTGCATCTGGTCGTAGGGGGCAAACACATCCGGGCGGCTCGGGTCCGGGGGAACGGACCGGCTGATGACCAGCGCCTGGCCGAGATTGTTGATCGCCACACCGCACGACCCGCCCTCCGCGAACGGTCCGAGCGGATGGGGTACGCCCTGGTCCCACCGGGTGGCAACGCCCACCCTGCCGTCCCAGTCCGGGTACTCGGTGCCGATGACCTGCCCCCGGTCGTTGATGCCCTCCGGCCGGACATCGCCGCCCGGCTGGTTGCGCTCCAGCTCGATGAGCCGGCCGTTCGTCCACAGCAGCCCCAGCCTCGGATTCCGCGGCGAGGAGCCCATTCCCACAGCATCGCCGTACCGGTTGGCAGCGATCAGTCTCCCCATGATCAGAGACCCGTCGGGGCTGCTCACCTGAGTCGCGGTCACCCGGGAGGAGGACCGGCCAGCGGCCATCACCGTGGCACCGGCGGCCACACTGGCCCCGGCGACCACGGCTCCGGCGGCCGTTCCGCGAAGGACGGTGCGTCTGCTGACGCCGCGTAATTCTTCTGTCATGACAGCCTCCCACGGCTCTCTCGTCCCGCCCGGGGCCTCCCCGGACCTTCGTACCGTGGCACCTGCAACCACCGGCCCACCATCCGCAGTCGGGACGCAATCCGGGAAAAGGCGGCGCTGCGCGCACCGGGGAGCCTATGGATTGTCACGCGGCTGACTAAAGCGTGTTGCAGAAGGCTGTGTGCAGGCAGGTTGGGGTGTGTTGGTGGGGTGTGCTGATCATGCGGCGAGGGCGAGGTTGTGCATGCGGGCGATGGCCTGGACGGGGTGGTGGAGGCCGTCGCCGCGCTGTCGGCAGTCGCGGAGGATCTTGTAGTTCTTCATCCGGGAGAAGGTGTGCGAGAGGGCCTGCCGGGAGGCCACGGCAGGCCCTCTGAGAGGAGTCGAGGGACACCACCGGCGGACAGACGCGATTCCCCCATGTCTAGAATTCCCCGTCAGTCAGGCGAAGGGCTCAGTATGAGACGTCGTTGGTGGGGGACGGCCGCCGTGGTGGCCGCGGGCGTGTGCGGAGCCCTGGTCGTGCAGGGTGTGAGCGGGCCCGCGGAGAGCGCCGGGGCCGGGGACAGGCCCGGCCCGGTCAGGAGTACGGCCCGTACGGCCGCGCTGGTGACGGCCGCCGACGGCGCGGCCGCCCGGCTCGGCCGGCGGGACACCAAGCCGTTCAGCGTGCTCGGGATCACCTGGGCGGAGCCGTCGGCGCGGCCGGCCGGCACGTTCCAGGCCCGGACCCGGGACGCGGAGTCGGGCGCCTGGTCGCCGTGGCTGACGCTGGACGGGGCCGGCGGGCAGGGCGAGGCCGGAGCGGTGCGCGGCGGCACGGAGCCGGTCTGGGTGGGTCCGTCCGACGGGGTCGAGATACGCGTCAGCGGAAGCGGAAGCAGGAGCGGCAAGGGCGCGGGCCGGCTGCCCGGCGGGCTGCGGCTGGACATGATCGACCCGGGCGGCGGGGCGGCGGCGCTGGAGCCCGCCGCGTACGCGCTGGAGCCGACGGGCGCCGCCGAATCCCCGGCGCCGTCCTCGCCGGAGTCCCCGGCGCAGACCACGCCGGAGGCGTCCCCGTCCGAACCGTCCCAGTCGCCGAGCGCCGAGCCGACCGGCTCCGGCTCGCCCACGGCGCCCGGCGAGACCACAAGCCCCAGCGCGTCGCCCTCGGCGTCCGCGTCCGCGCCGCCCTCGGCCTCCCCCTCCCCCACGGCGAGCGTGCCGACGGCCCCGCCGTCGACCGTGCCCCGCCCGCCGATCACTTCGCGCGCCGGCTGGGGCGCGGACGAGTCGATCAGCCCGGAGGAGCCGGGCTACCTGCCCGGCGGCAGGATCAAGGCGGTGGTGGTCCACCACACCGCCGAGTCCAACGACTACACGTGCGACCAGGCGCCGGCCGTGGTCCGGGGCATCTACGCGTACCACGTGAAGCAACTCGGCTGGAAGGACATCGGCTACAACTTCCTGGTCGACAAGTGCGGCACCGTCTACGAGGGCCGCAAGGGCGGCGTGGACCTGCCGGTGATGGGCGCGCACGCGTACGGCTTCAACTCCGAGACCACCGGCATATCCGTCCTGGGCACGTACACGGACGCCGCCCCGTCGAAGGAGGCGATGGCGTCCGTGGCGCGCGTCGCGGCCTGGAAGCTGGGCCAGTACGGCGTGGACCCGACCGGCACCACGACCCTGACCGCGGGCGCGGACGGCACCAACTACTTCGGCACGTCCTGGGCCAAGGGCGCGCAGCTGAGCTTTCCCGCCGTCCACGGCCACCGCGACGGCTACAACACCCAGTGCCCGGGCGACGCCTTCTACGCCCGGCTCCCGACGCTGCGCACCTGGGCGGGCGGGCCGGTCGCCGGGCTCACCTGGAAGTCCGTCAGCGGCGCGGGCCTGTCCGGCTCCACGTACTACACCAAGGGCGGCATCACGGTGACCTGGTCGGCCACCACACCGGCCGCGCTGGTGACGCGGTACGAGGTGCTGGTCGACGGCACGGTGGCGGCCACCGCCGCGGGCACCGCGACCTCCGCGAAGGCGACCCTGGCGGCGGGCACGCACAAGGTGTCCGTACGGGCCGTCCACCAGTCCGGGCGGACCGCGACCACCCCGGCCGCGACCGTCGTCGCCGAGACCACCGCGCCCACCTTCCCCGCCCGGCCGAACCTCTCCCTGCGCACCGGCACGGTGAACACCACCGCCGTCCCGCTCGCCCTGCGGTGGAAGGCGGCCGACAACGCCGCGCTGAAGGAGGTGCGGCTGACCGCGCCGGTCGCCCGTACCTACGGCCCCACCGTCACCGGCGCCGACCACACCGCCCGCTCCGGCGCCGCCACCACCTGGTCGCTGACGGCCTACGACCAGGCGGGCAACACCGGCGCGGCCTCGGTCAGCGGCACCCCGGTGATCCTCCAGGAGTCCTCCGCCGCCCGGTCGGGCACCTGGACGACCAGGTCCTCCACCAGCTACCTGGGCGGCGGGTCGTACAGCAGCTCCTCCCGGAACGCCTCGCTGAGCTGGACCTTCACCGGCCGCTCGGCCGCCTGGGTGGTCTCCCGCGCCACCACCTCCGGCCAGGCGTACGTGTACGTGGACGGGGTGAAGGCCGCCACGGTGGACCTGCGGTCGTCCACCACCAGGTACCGCGACGCCATCTGGACGAAGACCTGGTCCACCAGCGCCCGGCACACCGTCAGGGTCGTGGTCGTCGGCACCAGCGGCCGTCCCACCGTCACCACCGACGGCCTGGTCTACCTGAAGTAGCCGGCCCTCGGCCTTCGCCGGGCCCGGCCGGAAGCTCCGGCCGGGCCCCGGTCACGCGGGAATCGGCTGCTCGGTCCAGATGCACTTGCCGGTGCCCGTGTAGCGGGTGCCCCAGCGCTCGGCCATGGCGGCCACGAGCTGGAGCCCCCGGCCGCCCTCGTCGGTGGCGGACGGGTGCCGGATGTGCGGCGTGGTCGGGGAGCCGTCGGACACCTCGCAGATCAGGGTGCGGCTGCGCAGCAGACGCAGGGCCACCGGGCCCGACGCGTGCCGGACCACGTTGCCGACCAGCTCGCTGGCGATCAGCTCGGTCGTCGTCTCCAGCTCCGTAAGGTCCCAGGCGGCCAGCTGCTCGCGGATGCACTCGCGCGCCTGGGAGGCGGCGACCGCCTCCTCCGGCAGCGACCAGACGGCGACGGACTCGGCGGGCAGGGCGTGGGTGCGGGCGACGAGCAGGGCGGTGTCGTCCGGGGCCGGGCGGTCGGCGGGCAGCATGGCGGCGGTGACCGCGTCGCACAGGCGCTCCGGCGACCCGCTCCCGTCCGGTGTCCGCCGGGCCGGTTCGCCGTCCCCGCCGACGGCCAGAGCCGTGGTCAGAGTCCGGGTCAGGCGGTTCATGCCGTCC
>NZ_JAVSCF010000036.1:0-36097 GCF_031932565.1 Streptomyces sp. B1866 | reverse complement strand
CCGCGGCGCGGGCCTCGCGGGCGCGGTCGGCGGCCCGTTCGCGGGGCGGGGCGCCGGGCAGCCGGCCGAGCGCGGCGCAGACGGCGTCCTCCTGCCGCGGGTTGCCCGACAGGATCACGGCGACGGACCGCTCGGCGGCGGCCACCAGCCCGGCGACGACCTCGCGGACGTCATCCTCGGCGGCGGTGATGCCGGACGCGCCGCCCGGCCGGGGCGCGCGGTCGCGCGCGCGGCGGTAGTCGTCCGCCGTCGTGCGGATGAGGTCGCGCGCCGCCAGCAGTGCGTGCTCCACCTGGTCGGAGGCCGTTGCGGAGACGGCGGCGGCGCCCTCGTGAGAAGGCTCGGACATCAACGGGAGACGCTTCATGACTTCCCCTGTAGGGCGGCGCCGGCCTCATTCTTCACATACCGACCTGGTCCGACGAATGTGAGCCTCAAGAGTGGAGACAAACCGGAGTGAAAACCTTGAAGACAGTAATTCCGCGCAGCGACCGCGTCAACGCGACCCGTGATGTAACGGGTTGGCAAAAACCGGCGTGTCCTAGCGCACCCTGGAAACGTGCAGTCTCGCCCGACACGCCGGTGACAGCAAGATGACGCAGCTGTGGTGCGCCATGCACCGATGAGCGCTCAACGCAGTCACGCGAACACGCTCCGCACGCACGGGAGAGCGGCTGTGTCCGGTTGCTGCCACACTCTCCGCGTCTCGCGTGCAACCCTCGTTCGGCCTAATGAGTCGGGCGGCGGGCCGTACGGCCGCGCGAGGCCCGCGGTGACGAGCGGTCAGGCGGCTCGCTGCCGCACGCGCGCCCGGCCAGGCGCGCGTCCCACGGGCGCCGGGACCGGCGGGAGCCGAAGCCCGGCAGGAACCCGGATCGACAGGAGCCTGGACCGGCAGGAGTCCGGACCGGCAGGAGTCCGGGCCGCGCGAGGCCGGGTCCTGGCGGCGCCGGGTCAGGAGGAGCCGGGTCAGGAGGAGCCGAAGGTGATCGGCCCGCTGAAGTCCCTGCCCTGGATGACCGGCCCGGTGATCCGCGCGCCCTCGGCGATGGTGTTGCGCACCTCGCCGGACGGCGCGGCTTGCGCGCCGTACTCGCTCAGCCACGCGGCCAGATCGCGGCCGAACGCCGGATCCCGCCGGGCCCGCTCCACCAGCAGGGCGGCCAGGTCCCGCAGCCGCGCCGCGTCGTCGTAGGGGATGCCGTCGGCTCCGACGAGGTCGCCGGAGCCGACCGGAGAGCCTTCGGGAGGGTCGCCGCCGCCGCCGGGCTCGCCGTCGTCGCGCCGCAGGACCCTGCGGTACAGCGCGGCCAGCGATTCCAGCGCCCGCCGCCCCGCCTCACCGCCCGCTCCCGAGGCCGCCGCGTTGACCGCCGTGACCAGGGCGCCCGTCGTCACCGGATCCATGGCCCCCTCCTCCCGCCCGTCCCCGTCCCCGCCGTCCCCTTATTCCCTTACCCCTTTTTCCCCTTGCCCCGTCTCGTGCTCTTCTTCACGCTACCGGCCGGGGCGGTCAGGGCCGCAGCGTCTCGGCGTGCAGGACGAACCACACCGTCTTCCCCGACGGGTCGACCGCCGTGCCCCACGCGTGCGCGGTCTTGCTCAGCAGGAACAGTCCGCGCCCGCTCTCCGAGCAGAAGTCGGGCTCCCGGAGCACCGGCAGCCCCGCGTCGGTGTCCCGGACCGCCGCGCGGATGCCGCGGGGACGGTTCTCCAGGGTCAGCACGCACTCCGGGGAGGCGGCGTGCTTGTGGACGTTCGACAGCAGCTCGGTCACGCACATCGCGGCGGCGGTGATCAGCTCCTCGCGGCCCCACCGGCGCAGCCGCGCGCCCACGGCGCGGCGCACGTCGGCGAGTAACTGCGGATCGGCGTTCAGGTGCCGCTCGTAGCGCTGCGCGAAGTCGTCTGCCATGTCGTACGGGCCCCTCTGCCGTGTCGCGGTAGCGATCCTGTCTCATGGGCATCAAGGTCGCAATGTTTCGAGCAGGCTTTTTCGTCAGGCATATGCCAAAGGGAACGTCGCACCGGCCATGCGCCCGACGATGCGTCACACTGTCCGCCATGCCCTATCAGCCAGTGCCCACCGTACGGCGCAGACGCCTGGGCGCCGCGTTGCGCGAGCTGCGCACGGAAGCGGGGATGACGCTCAAGGAGGCGGCCGACGCGCTGAACGCGGCCCAGGACCAGTCCGGCGACACCGACGCCCGCCACTGGACCGCCCCCAAGCTGTCCCGGATCGAGAACGCGAACGCCACGGTCCGCGCCGCCGAGGTCGCCACCCTGCTCACCACGTACGGCGTGACGGGTCCCGACATCCGCGCCGCACTGGAGGGCCTGGCCAAGGACGCGGGCAAACGGGGCTGGTGGCAGACCTACCGCGGGGTCGTCGCGCCCGCGTACGCCGACTACATCTCCCTGGAGAGCGACGCCGAATCCGTGCGCGACTACGCGCCGCTCGTCGTGCCCGGCCTGTTGCAGACCCCCGACTACGCGCGCGAGACGATCGCGGCGAACGCCGTCGCCCGCACCGCCTCCGAGATCGAGGCCCTGGCCGAGGTGCGGCTGGCGCGGCAGGCGGTGCTCACCCGGCCCGGCGCGCCGCTGCGGCTGTGGGCGGTCATCCACGAGGCGGCGCTGCGCCGGCGCTTCGCGGGCCGGCCGGACATCATGACCGAGCAGCTGGAACACCTGCTGAAGGTCGCGGACTGGCCCAGCGTCACCCTCCAGGTGCTGCCGATCGACGCCGCCCCGAACCCGGGCGACGCCGGGGCGTTCACCCTCGTCGGCTTCCCCGGTCCCATGCCGGACGTGGTCACCCAGGAGAACCTTCGCGGGCCCGTATACGTCGAAGGAGTCGATGACGTCACCGTCTTCGCCGACGCCTTCGGCCTCATCGCCGCCACCGCGCTGCCGGCCGAGGAGACGAAGGCGCTGCTCCGAAGTCTCGTAGGAAAGAGAGCCCCCACAACATGAACATCTCTCAGCTCGACGAGAGTCCGCGTCCTTTCGACCCTTCCCCCTGTCAAATACCCCGGATATCACCGCTGGCCCGGCTTCCCCGCCAGCTCCAACTGCCGCATCTGCCACATTTCAGCCCTTCGTCCCCGATCCCCTTCTCTTCTCCGCCCGCTTCTCCGTCCTCTTCTCCGTCCGCTGGTCCTTCCCTCTCCCGGCCCGCGCCGCGTCCGGCCGCCGGACGGCGGGTGCTCGGCCCGCTGCCCTGGCGCAAGTCCTCGTTCTCCGTGGGCGAGGGCCAGTGCGTGGAGGTCGCCGCGGGCCGGGACCTGATCCGGGTGCGCGAGAGCGACGACCCGGGCGTGGTCCTGACCACCGTCCCGCGCGTGTGGCGCACCTTCGTCCGCGGCGTCAAGGCGGGCGGGTTCGACCGGGTGGCCCACGGCGCGGCGGGTCCGGCGGCGGCCGGTGCCTGACCGGCCGACCGCACCCGGCCGTACGGCCGGCGCCGCGCGTACGGCGGTGCCTGACCGTACGGCGGTGCCTGACCGCTCGGCGGCGCCCGGCCGGGTGACCGCACCCGCCGGACCGCCGGGCGGCCGGTCAGGCGCCTGATCCGGGCGCGCGGGCGCGGGGCCGCCACGTCGGCGGCGCCCCGCGCCCGTGCGCTCATCCGCCGCGGACCGCGACGTCCGAGCAGGCGTAGAAGGCGTTGCCCGTGTCGGCGACGTTCCACACGGCGAGGACGAGGTGCCGGCCGGTCTTCCCGGCGGGCAGGGTCCCGGCGTGGGAGAGCGTGGCCGGGGGCCGCCGGCCACCGTACGGGACGGTCAGGAAGGGCTCGGCCTCCAGGCTCGCGCGGGTCAGCGGCCTGGCGGGGTCGTAGCCGCCCCTGGTGACGTAGTAGCGGAAGTCCGCGGTGGCGTGGGAGGCGGTGAACCGCCAGGTGAAGGTCACCGGCCGGCCCGCGGCGACCTCGGTGGCGGGCCAGGCGCCGCCGCGCGGGTCGTCCAGCTCCGCGAAGCGGCTGTTCCCGCCGGAGCACAGGGCGCCGTCCGCGGGGCCGCGGGCGGGGAAGCCCTTGGGGCCCTCCACGCTCTGCGGCTCGTACTCGATCTCGCCGCAGCCGGTCACGACGTGGTCGGCGCACAGCTTCTGCCGGCTGACGGGCGCGTCGGTGTAGCCGTGGCCCGCCGCGCCGCCGCCCGTGGCCAGCACCGCGGCCGCGGCGAGCGCCAGGGCCGCCGCGAGGCCGCCGCCGAGCCGGGCGCGGCCGGTCCGCGCCCGTACGGTACGACCCCACCCGGCCGGGGTCCGTCCGGCGCGCGTCCATCCGGCGCGCGTCCATCCGGTCCGGGACCGTCCGCGCGCCCGGACGGCACCGTCGGTCTTCTCTCGCGTCTTTCCGCGCATGCTTCGCTCCGAGGCTTCGATGAGGAAGCGGGGGCGCCGTGCGGGCGCCGCCTGCCGTTGCGATGCGGTCCAGACCAATGCGAGCGTAGCGGCGCCCTGGCGGAGATGTCTAGACCAATACCCGCCCAGGCGCCGACGGGCGCACCCGGCCGGGCTCCCGGATGCCGGGCCCCACCCCCGCCGGTATATTCGCGTCGGACCGCGACGTGTACGGCGAGGGCCCGCCACCGGCGCACAGGGCACGCCTCGCGGGCCGCCGGCCAGGGCCCGCGGGAGCCGGGCGTCGGCGGGGGCCTGAGTCGGAGGTGGCGGTGCGCGGTCGCGGCATGGCGGGCGACATCCAGGAGCGGATCAAGCGGCTGATCATCGACCGGCGGCTGGCGTCCGGGGCCACGCTGCCCACCGAGACCGAGCTGATGGAACTGCTCGGCGTCAGCCGCAACTCGGTGCGCGAGGCCCTGAAGGGTCTCCAGGCGATGGGGATCGTGGAGGTGCGGCACGGTTTCGGCACGTACGTCGGGCCCATGTCGGTGGCCCCGATGATCGAGGGCCTGGTCTTCCGCACGGTCGCCGGCCACTACCGCGGCGAGGACAGCCTGCTGCAACTGCTGGAGCTGCGCGAGGCGGTGGAGACCGGCCTGGTCGCCCGGCTGGCCGGGCGGGTGCCGGAGGCCGACCTGGCCGAGCTGGACGCGCTCGTGGCGCGCATGGAGCAGGAGGCGGCCGCGGGCGCCGTGCGCGCCGAGACCGACCGCGCCTTCCACGCGGCCCTCCACCGCGGACTGGACAACCTGTTGCTCAGCGAGGTGCTGGAGGCGTTCTGGGACGCCTTCCACCGGGTGCGCACGGACCTGTACGACCCCGCGGGCCCGGGCGGCGCCGCACCCGACCCGCAGGTGACCTGCGCGCAGCACCGGCAGATCCTGGAGGCGGTACGGGCGGGCGACGCGGTACGGGCGGAAACCGCCGTACGCGACCACTTCGGCAACATCCGGACCCGGCTTGGCGCGGCACATCACTAACCGCATTTCGGACACCTGAGCACCTCCAGCCCATTGCACGACTTTAACCGGTAAAAAGCGTGTTTCGCCCGCCCGTTCGCCTTGTGATCAAGCGGGGAAGTCCGGGACCCTGGCGGGGTTCACAAACGCGCGTGCGGCCGAAACCGCACCAGGCGGACATTCCCGGGGGGGAAGCCGGACAGAGGGGGTCCGGTTAAGTGGTTCGCAGCAAGCGGAAGGTAGCCTTTCGATCCTGCATGGTTGGCTGCTTCCACTACTCAGCGCGCGCATAGTGCCGAGGGGGGCACTACGCGCGCGTCAGGACCTGACACGCGGCCAGTGTCCGTGTGTATGGGGGGGATGACTCTCATGACGTCGACGCCTGCCGACGCCCGGCAGCCTACCGACGACGACGCCCCGACGACGCGCCTGCGCATAGCGCGGCCGATCAGAGCAGGCGGTCCGCGCGGCCCGCGCCGGCGCAGGCCGCTGCCGAAGTACGACTACGAGCACTACAGCCGCCTGGCGGGCCCGCTCACCGAGCCGGACCCCGGCAGGCCGTACCGGGTGCGCTACCGCAGCCTGCTGGCCGCCGAGCCGCACCGCATCCGCGCGGCGCTGCTGCTCGGCGCCGCACCGCTGCTCGCACTGGGCCTGCTGGCCTGGCTGATGCGGCCGCAGCACTGGACCGAGCGGGACGGCGCCTCGGCCTCGCTGGAGATGATGGACGCGGTCATGCTGGTGTCCATCGGCCTGATCGAGCTGTTCCGCACCCTGAACGTGCTGTCCAACGCGCACGCCACGCTCGTCGCCCGCGACCCGGTGCCCGTGGTGCCGGAAAGCGGCACGAAGGTCGCCTTCCTCACCAGCTTCGTGCCCGGCAAGGAGCCGATCGAGATGGTGAAGAAGACGCTCCAGGCGGCCGTGCTGGTCCGCCACCGCGGGCCGCTGGACGTGTGGCTGCTGGACGAGGGCGACGACGCGGAGGCCAAGGCCGTCTGCGCCGAGCTGGGCGTGAAGCACTTCTCCCGCAAGGACGTCCAGAAGTGGAACCAGCCCAAGGGCCCGCACCGCGCGCGCACCAAGCACGGCAACTACAACGCCTGGCTCGACGCGCACGGCGACGCCTACGACTTCTTCGCCTCCGTCGACACCGACCACGTGCCGCTGCCCAACTACCTGGAGCGGATGCTGGGGTACTTCCGCGACCCGGACGTGGCGTTCGTGGTGGGCCCGCAGGTGTACGGCAACTACGACGCGGCCGTCACCAAGGCAGCCGAGAGCCAGCAGTTCCTCTTCCACGCCCTGATCCAGCGCGCGGGCAACGCGTACGGCGGGCCGATGTTCGTCGGCACGAACAACGCCGTGCGGATCACCGCCATCAAGAGTATCGGCGGCCTGTACGACTCCATCACCGAGGACATGGCCACCGGCTTCGAGCTGCACCGCCGCCGCAACCCGGCCACCGGCCGCAAGTGGCGGTCGGTCTACACCCCCGACGTGCTGGCCGTCGGCGAGGGCCCCACCTCCTGGACGGACTTCTTCACCCAGCAGCTGCGGTGGTCCCGGGGCACGTACGAGACCATCCTCAAGCAGTTCTGGAAGGCGCCGCTCACCCTGCCGCCCGGCAAGCTGTTCAACTACACGCTGATGGTCATCTTCTATCCGATGTCGGCGCTGAACTGGATACTCGCCGCCGTCAGCTGCACCCTCTTCCTGGGCTTCGGCGCCTCCGGCATCGAGATCGACCCGTCCATCTGGATGATGCTGTACGGCAACGCGTCGGCGCTCCAGATCGGCCTGTACGTGTGGAACCGGCGGCACAACGTCTCGCCGCACGAGCCGGAGGGCTCCGGCGGCGTCGCCGGCATGATCATGTCCGCGCTGGCCGCGCCGGTGTACGCCCGGTCGCTGACCGACGCGGCGCTGCGCCGCAGGAGCCGGTTCGTGGTGACGCCCAAGGGCGACTCGGCCAGCCCCGACACGCTGCTGGGCACCTTCCGCATCCACCTGTTCTTCCTGGTGGTCTTCGGCGGCGGGCTGGTCGCCTCGTACGTCCTGGACCACAGCCACCCGGCGATGACCCTGTGGGCCTCGCTCGCCCTCACCATCTCCGCCGCGCCGGTCATCGCCTGGCGCTGGACGGTCCGCCAGGACGCCCGCCGGGCGCGGGAGAAGGCCCGGGAGAAGGCGCGGCAGGCGGCCGCGGCGGCGCCGCCCGACGCGGCCCAGGCCGCACCGGCCCCGGCCGCACCGGCCCAGAGCGGACCGGCCCACAGCGGACCGGCCCAGAGCGGTACGGCGTGCCCCGGGGCCGCCGAGACGCCGTCGACCGACAGGACTCCGAGCGCTCCCGGGGGGCGATGAGCCGTGAACTTCCGCCCTTCCCGCCGCACCCGCCGGCTGGCCATCGGAACCGTGGCCGTGCTCGCCCTGGCCGGCATGAACGGGCCGGCCGCGTACCGCTACGGCACGGACAAGTACCACGACTACAAGATCAACCGGCCGGGGTACAAGAAGCGCAACGGCCACTGGGACGTGGTCGACGTGCCCCGGGAATACCGCATCAACACCATTCATGCCGCCCTGCTCCACACGGGCAAGGTGCTGCTGGTCGCCGGGTCCGGGAACAACGCGAAGAACTTCGCCGCGAAATCCTTCCGGAGCGTCCTGTGGGACCCGGAGAAGAACACCTTCAAGAACATTCCCACGCCCAAGGACATGTTCTGCGCCGGGCACACCCAGCTGCCGGACGGGAAACTCCTCATCGCGGGCGGCACCCAGCGGTACGAGAAGCTGGGCGGGGACGTGGAGAAGGCCGGCGGCCTGATGCTCGTGCACAACGAGAACCCGGACAAGCCGAAGACCTTCCCGGCCGGCACCCGCTTCACCGGAAAGGCCAGCGGAAAGACCTTCGAGTCCAAGGACCCGCTGCTCGTCCCGCGCGCCAGGAAGACCGAGGACGCCGCCGGCAAGGTCACCATCACGCCCAGCGTCGCCCGCGTCTACGTGGAGGCGCTGCGCAAGGGGCGGCAGTACCAGACCGGCGCCGAGGACAACTACCGCATCGAGGGCCAGACCGGCACGGACGCGCGCAACTTCTACGGCATCGCGGAGAAGCTGTCCTTCGACAAGAAGGACTTCCAGGGCATCAAGGAGGCGTACGAGTTCGACCCCGTCGCCGAGCGGTACGTCACGGTCGACCCGATGCACGAGGCCCGCTGGTATCCGACCCTGACCACCCTGCCGGACGGGAAGGTGCTGTCGGTCTCCGGCCTCGACGAGATCGGCCAGGTCGTACCGGGCAAGAACGAGGTGTACGACCCGGAGACCAGGAAGTGGACGTACCTGCCCGAGCAGCGGTTCTTCCCCACCTACCCGGCGCTCTTCCTGGCCGACGACGGCAAGATCTTCTACACCGGCTCCAACGCCGGCTACGGCCCGGCCGACGAGGGCCGCACGCCGGGCATCTGGGAGCTGGACGGCAACACCTTCCAGCCGGTGCCCGGCATCAGCGACCCGGACGTCCTGGAGACGTCGATGTCCGTGCTGCTGCCGCCCGCCCAGGACCAGCGCTACATGGTCCTCGGCGGCGGCGGGGTCGGCGAGTCGTCCAAGGTCACCGCCAGGACCCGGCTGGTGAACCTGCACGACACCGCGCCGCGCTTCACCGACGGCCCCGACCTGTACGGCAAGGTCCGGTATCCGAGCAGCGTCATCCTGCCCGACGACACCGTGCTGACCACCAACGGGTCCGGCGACTACCGGGGCCGCGGCGCGAGCAACGTGCTGAAGGCCGCGATCTACGACCCGCGCACCAACGCCATGCGCCGCGTGGCCGACCCGCTGGTGGGCCGCAACTACCACTCCGGCGCGCTGCTGCTGCCCGACGGGCGGGTGATGACCTTCGGCTCCGACTCGCTGTTCGGCAACAAGGCCAACTCCCGGCCGGCCACCTTCCAGCAGCAGATCGACCTCTACACGCCGCCGTACCTGTACCGTCCGACCCGCCCGGAGCTGACCGACACCGCGCCCAGGACGGTCGCGCTCGGCGGCACGGCCGCGTACCGGGCGGCCCGGCCCGCCGAGATAGCGCGGATGCGGCTCATCCGGCCGGGCTCCTTCACGCACGTGACCAACATCGAACAGCGGTCCGTCGCGCTGGACTTCACCCGCACCCGCGACGGCGTGTCGGTGACCCTGCCGAAGGACCCGTCCCTGGTCCCGCCCGGCTGGTACATGCTGGAGGCCGTGGACCGGCACGGCACGCCGTCGCGGGCGGTGTGGGTGAAGGTGCCGGTGGCGCCCGGCGCGGGCGGGTAGGCGGACGGCCCGGTCCGGCGGCCGGCGAGGGCGACGCGGTGCGCGCGGGCGCGGAAGGCACGAAACACGCACACGGCACGGAACACCCAGGAATCCCTCAGGTACCGCACAGTACGGGGAGTATGCAAGTGCCGCGGGGAGAATTCCGCGCCGCGCGACAACTCCTCCCCCGCCCACCCCCGCCCTCTCGTCATTTCCCGTCAGAAACAACGGGCCCTTGCAGCACGGGAGTTGACGCGCGCATGGCCGCTCCCTACGGTCGAGGTGACAACCCGTCACCTTCTCCACACACTCCGGGGAGTCACCCCCATGCGCGTATCCGTACGCCGCGGCCTCACCGCCGCCGTCACGGCCGCCCTCACCGCATCCCTGACGCTCACCGCCGCGGCCGTCTCCGACGCCGCCCCCGCGACGGCGGCCGTGCCCGCGGACTTCTACACCCCGCCGGGCCCACTGCCCTCGGGCCGGAACGGCGACGTCATCAAGTCGGCGGAGTCCGCCTACCGGAACGCCGAGGCCACCCGGATCATGTACCTGTCCCGGGACGCCAAGGACCACGTGATCCCGGTGACCGGCACGGTCATCGTGCCCACCAAGGAGTGGACCGGCCCCGGGCCGCGCCCGATCGTGGCGTACACGCCCTTCACCGCGGGCCTCAGCGACCAGTGCGCCCCCTCCAAGACCCTGGCCCGGGAGGGCTCGCGCGACCTCCTCTCCGCGCTCCAGAACGGCTTCGTCGACGCGCTGCTCGGCAAGGGCTTCGCCGTCGCGCAGACCGACTACGAGGGCATGGGGGTGCCCACCGCGACCGCGTACGCGATCCGCAGGTCGGAGGCGCACACCACGCTCGACGCGATCCGCGCCGCCCAGCGCCTGCCGGGCACCGGCCTGCCCAAGGACGGCCCCGTCGGCGTCGCCGGCTACTCCCAGGGCGGCGGCGCCTCGGCCGCCGCCGCCGAACTGGCCTCCTCCTACGCGCCCGAACTCGACCTCAAGGGCGCCTTCGTCGGCGCGCCCCCGGCCAACAAGGACGCCGCCGCCAAGAGCTTCGACGGCGGCATGTACTCCGGGTTCCTCGGCCTCCTGCTGGCCGACCTCGACACCGCCTACCCGGAGGCCCGGCTGCTCGACCTGTTCAACGACCAGGGCAGGCGGTACCTCCAGGAGGCGCGGACCAAGTGCGCGCTGGACGTGGTGTTCAGCTACTGGGGCAAGGACACCGAGGACCTGACCAAGGACGGCAGGCCCGTCGCGGAGCACCTGAGCAGGCCGCCGTTCGACGCCATCGTGGCGGAGAACAAGCTCGGCACCGTCAAGCCGTCCGTCCCGACCATGGTCGACCAGGCGCCCAACGACGACGTACTGCCCTTCGAGGAGCAGGGCAGGCAGCTCGCCGAGGACTGGTGCGCCAAGGGCGCCACCGTCCAGCTCAAGAAGATCCCCGTGCTCCTGCCCCTCCTGTCACACGTCCGGGCCATGCCCACGGCGTGGGGTGACGCGGCCGACTGGCTCACCGACCGCTTCGCGGGCAAGCCGGCCACCAGCACCTGCTGATCCGGCCCGGCCGCCCCCGGCCGCCCGGCCGCCGGGCCCGGACGGTTCACCCGCCCGCCGCGGGCACCGTCCGGTCCCGGTAGTCGCTGGGCGTGAGCCCGTACGCGGCGCGGAACGCCCGGCTGAACGCGGCCGGGTGGACCAGCCCCCAGCGGGCCGCGACCCGGTGTACGGGCACGGAGACCTGGCCGGGGTCGGCCAGGTCGCGGCGGGCGTGCTCCAGGCGCTCGTCGCGGGTCCAGGACGCGACGGTCAGGCCCTGCTCGCGGAAGAGGCGGTGCAGGTAGCTGACGGAGATGTGGTGCGCGGCGGCGATGGCCCGGGGGTCGAGCGCCGGGTCGTGCAGGCGGCGGCGCACGTAGTCCTGGATCCGCAGCGTGAGCGTCAGGCGGCGGTCCTCCGGCGACAGCAGCGCGTCGGCGTCCAGCTCGCCCAGCAGCAGCGCGCCCGTCAGGTCGACCAGCGCCGCGCACAGGTGCGGGGCGTCCGACGCCCGGTAGCCGGCGGTGTCCTCGGTCAGCCGGACCAGGAAGTCGGCCAGCAGGGCGCCGACCCCGTCGCCCGTCGGCAGCAGGCGGCCGGCCGTGCGCCGCGCCAGCCGCGGCGGCAGCGGCAGCCGGGCCAGCGGGATCTCGGCGCCCACCGCCGTGACGGCGCCCGGCTCCGGGACCGCGGCACCCTTGCGGCGGCCGACCGCCTCGCGGAGGGCCAGCGACAGGTGGTACGTCTCCGGGTCGGCGCGCCACACGGCCCGGGGCGCAGGGCACGTCGCCGCCGCCGGGTCGGTGGTCGCCCACACCGTGGCCCCGTCCAGGTCCACCACCCGCACCGGCGCTCCGGCCCCGGCCGCCCGGCCCGCCGGCGGCCCCGGCGGCGACACCCGGGCCCGGGTCGGCGGCGCGTAAAGGACATCGAGCCGGACAGCCTGCTCAGCCACGGACACGTCCATGCCGCGAATCACCATCCCGATCACAAGGCCCACCCCGGGACCTTTACCGGTTATTCAAGTAGCCGATGAACATGAGGGCAGCGTGAGAAAAAATGCACGTCCCATGAGTACGGCTCTCCCGGCTGTCCGGCGCGCCGCGTGCCGTGTCCCGTGACCCGCACACCGGTCCGGCCGCCGACTTCCCTCAACGCCCGCTCGGCGATCCGTACGATAGGAGCTCCCGTGCGCTGGAGGTTCAAGCCGCTGTGACGCGAGGCACATGGAGCATCGGCGAACTGGCCGCCCGGGCCGGCCTGCCGGTCAAGACCGTGCGGTACTACTCCGACGCCGGACTGCTGCCGGTGGCCGAGCGCACGCCGGGCGGCCACCGGCGGTACGGGCCGGAGGCGCTGGACCGGCTGCGGACCGTGCGGCGGCTGCGGGCGCTGGGCACGCCGGTGGCGGCGGTCACCCAGGTGGTCACCGGCGAGCGGACGCTGGCCGACCTGGTGGCCGGCGAGCTGGCGCAGGTGCAGGAGCGGCTGGCCGAACTGCGCTGGCGGGAGGCGGCCTTGCGCGCCCTGGACGACTGCGCCGACGACGAGCGGCTGCGCCGCCTGGAGGTCCTCGCCCGCGTCCAGCGGCTGCCCGAGGCCCGCCAGGACCTGGCCGCGGCCTGCGCGCGGGCGATCCCGCGAGCCGTGCCGTCCCGCCTGGCGGAGCTGGTGACCGCCGCCGCCGTGCCCGACCCGCCGCCCGATCCGACCGCCGAGACCGCCCTCGCCTACGCCGAGTTACACGTGATCAGCGCCGATCCCCGGTTCCCCGTCTACTGGAGCTGCCTGCACGTGCCGGACCGGCGCGGCAAGGCGTCGCTGTACGCGGGCCTGCTCGACGCCTCCGTCCAGGCCCTCCAGGCGGCGCCTGCCGAGGCGGCGGAGGGCCGGCCGAGCGGAGCGGCGGTCGACCGCCTCGCGGCCACCGTCGCCCGGGTGCGCGGCGAGGAGGACACCCCCGCCTTCCGCGCCGTCCTCGGCGCCGCCATGCAGTTCGACCTGCCGCTGTTCCGGCGCTACTGGACGGCGGTGAGCACGGTCACCGGCGACCGGGGGCGCAACGTGGGCGCTGTGCACGTACGGCTGGTGGACGCGTTCGCACCGGCGGCGGCGCCTGGCGGCGGCTGACAGCCCGGGCCGCTGGACGCACGGCGCGCACCTCGGCGCGTACGGGCACGGGCGCGGGTGCGCCAGGCGGCGGTATGCCGGGCCGGGACTTCAGTCCCCGTCCTTCTCCTCCGTGTTGTGCGCCAGGTCCAGCGCGTACTCCGGCCACCACCTGCCGGCCGCCGGGCCGCCCTTGCAGGTGCCGTCCGACTCGCCCGGGCGCTTGATCCACAGGTAGGCGTCCACCAGGTCGTCGCCGGTGTCGGTCGTCGGCGGGGTGCCCAGGGCGCGGCCGTCGGGGTTGCACCAGGTCTGCGGGTCGTCGCCGGGGGCGACGCCGTTGCCGTTGCGGCCGGTGTCGATGACGAAGTGCTTGCCGCCCAGCATCCGCGACAGGCGGCGGCCGAAGGCCCTGTTCTCCTCGGTGGTCTGGAAGTTGGCGATGTTCAGCGCGAAGCCGTCGGCGCGGTCGATGCCCGCCCGTCGCAGCGGTTCGACCAGCCGGCCCGGGTCCTTCATCCAGTGCGGATTGCCCGCGTCCAGGTAGACCTTGGTGTGCGGCAGGGCCTTCAGCGTGGCGACCGCGCCCCACAGCAGGTCGTACCGCTCCTCGTGGTAGCGCGGCGGCGTGCAGCCGTCCACGACGTGCGGCAGCGCGTCCGGCTCCAGGATGACGGTGGCGGGCCGGTCGCCGATGCCGCGGGCGACCCCGGCCAGCCAGTCGCGGTAGGTGGCGCCGTCCGCGGCGCCGCCCTGCGAGTACTGGCCGCAGTCGCGGTGGGGTATGTCGTAGACGACCAGCAGGGCCTCCCGGTCGGCCGCCGCGGCGGCCAGGGTGAAGCCGCGCGCCTGGCCCTCCGCGTCGTCCACCCCCAGCCACTCCGCGACGGGCTGCTCGGCGATGCGGTGGATCAGCCGGGCGTCCTTCTTCTGGCCGTCCCTGCGGTAGGCGGCCACCTGCTGCGCCGCCGGGCCGTCCGGGTTGACCCAGTAGGGCACGCTGTCCTTCGGCCGCTGCGTGGGCGGGCCCGTCGGGACGGGCTCGTCGGCCCGCGAGGACATGGTGCAGCCGGACAGTACCGCCAGCGCGGCGAGCGCCGCCAGCGCCCCCGTGACGGACGCCGGGCGGGCGGCCCGGCGCCGGCGGCCGGTGTGGTTGCCGTACATCCAACTCCCCCTTTGGAGGCAGGCGAAACGGACCGGTCGGGCTCCCATGCTGGCACACCGCGCCGTACGGCGGCGGACCGGGCGACCCGCCGGGACGGCGGTGGCGCGCGGCACTCCGCGGGGCGCCGCGCGGGACCCGCTCCCGGCCCGCGCCGCGCCGCGCGCAGACCGTCCGGTGCCGCCTTCCCCCCTTCCGCGACCGGTATGCCCCCTACCGGGTCGGCCGCCGCCGGAACGGGGAAGAACCGAAACCGAGGGGACGCGCGGGGCGGCGGTCCGCGCCCGACGGGAGGCAGGGACGTTACGGTGCGCATCAGTGCTCGGGAACGCCGCCTCGCCGGCGCCTTCGTGGAGCTGGCCGACACCCTCGGCGACGACTTCGACCCGGCGGCCTTCCTCCAGCGGCTCGCGGTCCGCTGCGTGGAGCTGCTGGGCGCGGGCGCGGCGGGCGTGGTGCTCGTCGACCACCAGGGGCGGCTCGGCGCCGCCGCGGCCTCCGACGAACGGGCCTGCCGGCTGGAGCTGTTCGCGCTGCGGCGCCGCGAGGGGCCGTGCGTGGACTGCTTCCGGAGCGCGGCCGCCGTGCCGCCCCTGGCGCTGGCGGGCGCGGCGGCCGACGCCCGCTGGCCGCACTACGCGCCGCGCGCCCGCGCCGACGGCTACCGGGCGGTGTACGCCGTGCCGCTGCGCCGGCGGGAGACGGTCGTCGGCGCGCTGAACATCCTCACGGGCGGGCCGGCCGGAGGCGGCGGGCCCGCCGGCTCCGGCGGCCTGCCCGGCGACGGCGAGGTGGCGCTGGCCCAGGCCCTCGCCGACGCCGCCGCCATCGGCATACTCCAGCGGCGTACGGTCCGCCAGCGGGACCTGCTGGCCGACCAGTTGCGCACCGCGCTGGCCAGCCGGGTGGTCGTGGAGCAGGCCAAGGGGGTGCTCGCGGAGCGCTGGGGCACCTCGGTGGACGACGCGTTCACCGCGCTGCGGCGGTACGCCCGCGGCCGCCGCGCCCGGCTGTCGGACGTGGCGCGCGGCACAGTCGACGGCACGCTCGACACCGGGCCGCTGCGCCCGCCCGGCCGGCCGGCGCCGCCGCGCCCCGCGCGGACACCCGGGCCGGATACGTGAATTGACCAGGAAACAGGCGCCGACCTGGGACGACGACGCGGCGCCCGGAGCCGCGAGCACGGTACAGAACGGGACGGACAAGCTGTTGACACACAGTCGGCGCACCTGGGACTCTCCGGAACGTAACCGAGACGACGGACCTCAGGAACCCGGTGCGAATCCGGGACGGTCCCGCCACTGTGACCGGCCGCGCCCGCCGCGTGCGCGCGCCGCCGGAAGCCAGGAACTGACCCGTCGGCTCTCTTCCTGACCTGGGGCGTGGAAACCCCTTAAGGAGGCTTGAGCGGAATGTCCCTGCACACTGCGCAGCAGCACACCGACACGGCGGCGGTCCAGGCCGCCACCGTCCGCACCCGCGACTGGCTCATCGCCCTCGCCGCCGTCATCGTGGCGTTCGTCGCGCTCTACGCGTCCTTCGTGGACAACGGTTCGCTGGTCTCGGTGACCGGCGACTACCTGCACGAGTTCTCGCACGACGGCCGGCACCTGTTCGGCGCTCCCTGCCACTGACCGGGGGCCGATCCACGCACATGGCAACCGACCAGGGCAGAGATCTGCCCGTACTCCCCCTGCTGGGCCGCGGCCTCGCGGCGGGCGGCCTCGCGGGGCTCGCCACCGGCCTGTTCTCCCTGCTGCTCACCGAGCCGCTGATGGACCGGGCGGTGAAGGCCGAGGAGCGGCGCACCGAGGCCGAGCACGGCCACGAGGCGGCCGCCGCGGCCGCCCAGCACCACGAGGAGCTGTTCACCCGCGGCACGCAGCACCTCGGGCTCGTGGTCACGGCCGTCGTCGTCGGCCTGGCGATCGGCGTGTTCTTCGCCGTGGCCTACGCGCTCGTCCACCGCCGCACCGGCCCCGAGGGGCTGTCCGACCGGGCCTGGCCGAGGGCCTGGGCGCTCACGGGCGCGGGCTTCGCCGCGCTGTCGCTGCTGCCCGGGCTGCGGTATCCGGCCAACCCGCCCGGCGTGGGCGACTCCGGCACCCTCGGCCACCGGCAGGAGCTGTGGCTCGGCTCGCTGGCCGTCGGGGTGCTGGGCGTGGTGCTCGCCTGGCAGGTGTCCGTACGGCTCGCCGCGGCGGGCCGGAGCGCGGCCGTGCGCCAGACGGCGGTCGCCGCGACGCTGGTCGCGGTGCTCGCGGTGTCGTTCGCGCTGCCGGACAACACCGATCCGGTGCCGGTGGAGGCCACGCTGCTGTGGGACTTCCGGGTGCTGGGGCTCGCCTCGCACGTCCTGCTGTGGGCGCTGCTCGGCGGCGTGTTCGGAGCCCTGGGGCTGCGGGCGGCGCGGGCCCGGGAGCGGGCGGCGGCGGGTGCGGCGCAGAAGCCGGAGGCCACGGTTCCGTCGCCGGCCTGAGCCGGTCGCTCCGGGTGATCCGGTCACTCCGGTTCTCTCGGCTCCTCCGGTCCGCCGGGGGAGCCGGGCCGGGCCGGAGCGGCCCGCCGGCCGCGCGTACGGCCCGTACCGGCCGTACGGGCCCGGCGGCACGACAGCACAGCGGCACGACAGCTCGATGAGAAGCACCCGGTGGGTGCGGCGCGGGGGCGCGGTCGCCCCCTTGACCCCTGCGCCGCGCCCACCGGTTTTTCGCGTACGGGCGGAAGCCGCGCGGCGGTGCCGTACGGCGCTCTCAGCCGACCCGCGCCGCGCGCACGGCCTCGTCGGCGAAGGCCACGGCCGCCTTGGCGGCGCCCTCCCTGCCCAGCACCGGGCCGTTGCCGTTGACCCCGTCGATGATCAGGGCGATCCGGTCGGCCAGCGCGTCGGGGTCGCGGGCGCCCGCGCGGACGGCCAGCTCGCGCAGGTCGGCGTGGCGCTCGGTGTAGTGCCCGACGATGAGCCGGTGCGCGGGGTGGTCCCGGTCGGGGAACTCCGCGAACGCGTTGCGCAGCACGCAGCCCCGGAAACCCTCCTGCGTCGTCTCGTGCGCGACGTGGGCGACCACGGCCCGGATGTGCTCGGCCGGGTCGGCTCCGGCGGGCGGGGCGGTGAGCGCCAGGATGCGCCGCCAGTCCTCGCAGCAGCGCTCCAGGAAGGCCAGGACCAGCTCGTCCTTGCTGCCGAACTCGCGGTAGAGCAGGTTCTTCCCGCACGAGCACTCGTCGATGATCTGCTGGAGCCCCACGGCGTGCACGCCGTGGTGGGCGAACAGCCGCGTGGCGGTCTCCAGCATGCGCTCCCGCGCCTGCGGATCGGGCTTCCGGGGCATCGCGCACCTCCTGCCTGCCCGCCGCGCCGGCCGTCCCGGGCCGTGCGGCGGCCTTCTCCCGGCCGTGCACCGGCCGTGCACCGGCCGTGCACCGGCCGTGCACCGGCCGTGCACCGGCCGTGCACCGGCCGTGCACCGGCCGTCGCGCCCAGCGTAGCGGACTGATCGGTCCACTCCGCAATAACCCGGTTGACAGGCGCCCCCACCTCGGCACAGGATGCGGACTGATCGGTCCGGGACCGATCGGTCCGATATTGCCGCGCCCCTCCCCTGCCACCAGAACGGGAACCACCTGTGGGCAACCCCCAGACCACCGCTCAGACCACCGCCACCGACCCCCTCGATCCCGCCGGCCCGGCCGGCCAGGGCGTCACAACCATCGGTAACGCCCCCCGGTCCGCCACCGATACCCGCCCCGGCGACGGCACCGTCCTGCACACGCTCAGCGGTCGCGCCTGGGGCATGCTCTTCGTGCTGTGCGGCGCGCTGTTCCTCGACGCCCTCGACGCGTCCATGAAGAGCGTCGCGCTGCCGTCCATCGGCTCCGACCTCGCCATGTCCACCAGCTCGCTCCAGTGGGTGATCAGCGGCTACGTGCTCGGCTTCGGCGGCTTCCTGCTGCTGGGCGGACGCGCCGCCGACCTGCTGGGCAGACGCCGGGTGTTCCTCATCGCGCTCGGCACGTTCCTGCTGACCTCGGCCCTGGGCGGCATCGCCCCGAACGGCGAGTTCCTCATCGCCGCCCGCTTCGTCACCGGCGTCAGCGCGGCCTTCACCGCACCGGCCGGCCTGTCGATCATCACGACGAGCTTCGCCGAGGGCCCGGCCCGCAACAAGGCCCTGACCATCTACACCGCCACCGGCGCCTCCGGCTTCTCGCTCGGCCTGGTCGTCGGCGGCCTGTTCACCGAGCTGTCCTGGCGCTGGGTGTTCTTCGCGCCCACGCTGGTCGCCGCCGCCACCCTGCTCGGCGCCCTGTGGCTGGTGCCGGACTCCGGCCGCCCGGCCGGGCCCCGCGCGGGCTTCGACCTGGCCGGCGCGGTCAGCGCCACCGCCGCCATGCTGCTGCTGGTCTACACCGTCATCCAGGCGCCCGAGGCCGGCTGGGGCTCGGCCCGCACGCTCGGCTCGCTGGCCGGCGTGCTGGTGCTGCTCGCCGCCTTCACCGCCGTCGAACGCCGCTCCCCCGCGCCCCTGGTGCGGCTCGGCCTGCTGACCTCCGGCCCCGTCGTGCGCGCCAACATCGGCGCCATGGCCCTGCTCGGCAGCTGGATGGGCACCCTGTTCGTGCTCACCCTCTACATGCAGGACGTGCGCGACTGGTCGGCCCTGGCCACCGGCCTCGCCGTGTGCCCGACCGGCGTCGTCGTCGCGCTGCTCGCGCCGCGCATCGTCGCCCCGCTCGTCGGCCGGTTCGGCGCCCCGCGCGTGATCCTCGCCGGCCTGGCCTCGGCCGCCCTGGCGTACGCCGCGCTGCTGCCGCTGGACGCCGACTCCTCCTACTGGGGCGGCATGTTCCCGGCGTTCGTCCTGGTCGGCCTCGCCTTCACCTTCTCGTACGGGCCGCTGAACATCGTGGCCACCAACGGCATCGCCGCGCAGGAGCAGGGCGTGGCCAGCGGCCTGGTCAACACCTCCTTCCAGTTCGGCGCCGCGCTGGTGCTCGCCGTCGTCACCGCCGTCCAGCAGGCGCACACCGGATCCGGCGGCTCGCCGCAGGACCTGATGGACGGGCTGCACGCGGCCCTGTGGGTGCCGCTGATCGTCTCGGCCGTCGGCATCGCCGTGACCGCGCTCGGCCTGCGCCGCCCGCGCCGGGCCGCCTGACCCCCTTCCCCGCTACGGAACTCCTGGAGCCCCGTCATGGATCTGCACCTCGCAGGCAGGACCGCCGTCGTCACCGGAGGCAGCAAGGGCATCGGCCTGGCCACCGTCCGCCTGCTGCTGGCGGAGGGCGCGCGGGTCGTCGCCGCCTCCCGCCGCGAGACCCCGGAGCTGAAGGAGACCGGCGCCACGCACGTCGCCGTGGACCTCAGCACGGCCGACGGCGCCCGGCAGCTCGCCGACACGGCCCTCGCCGAACTCGGCGGCGTGGACGTGCTGGTGAACAACGTCGGCATCGGCGACACCGAGGACCTGGCCCGCGGCTCGCTGCACAACCTGCTCGAACTGTCCGACGACGCCTGGCGGCACACCTTCGACCTGCACTTCTACAGCGCCCTGTGGGTCAGCCGGGCCCTGCTGCCCAGCCTCGCCGAGCGCGGCGGCACGGTCGTGAACGTCTCCTCCGTCGCCGCCCGGCTGGTCGGCGGCGGCCCCGCCGACTACGCCGTCTCCAAGGCCGCGCTGAGCGCGCTGACGAAGGTGATCGCCGAGCAGTTCGGCGGGCAGGGCGTGCGGGCCGTCACCGTCTCGCCCGGCCCGGTGTCCACGGGCGTGTTCACCGACCCGGACGGTTTCATCGCCACGCTGGCACGGCAGCAGGGCGTCACGCTGGAGGAGTTCACCCAGCAGATGCTCACCGGGTTCCAGGTCACCACGGGCCGGGTCAGCACGCCCGAGGAGGTGGCCCGGCTGATCGCGTTCGCCGCCTCGCCGAACAACATCACCGGCACGGAGTTCATCATCGACGGCGGCCTGGTCAAGACCGTCTGACGCCTNAACAACATCACCGGCACGGAGTTCATCATCGACGGCGGCCTGGTCAAGACCGTCTGACGCCTCGTCCGGCGGGCCGCCGCACGCGGCCGCGCGCAGCCCTCACCGCTGCGCGCGGCCGCGTCAGACGCGGCCGGCGGGCGTCAGACGCGGTCGACGAGGTCCGCGATCGAGTCCACCACCGTGGACGGCCGGAACGGGTAGCGCTCGATCTCCTCCGGCCCGGTCAGCCCGGTGAGCACCAGGAACGTCTCCATCCCGGCCTCCAGCCCCGCGAGCACGTCCGTGTCCATCCGGTCGCCGATCATGGCGCTGGTCTCGGAGTGCGCGCCGATCGCGTTCAGCCCGGCGCGCATCATCAGCGGGTTCGGCTTGCCGACGAAGTACGGCGCGCGGCCGGTGGCCTTGGTGATCAGGGCGGCCACGGACCCGGTCGCGGGCAGCGCGCCCTCCGCCGACGGGCCCGTCTCGTCGGGGTTGGTGGCGATGAACCGCGCCCCGTCGTTGATGAGCCGGATCGCCTTCGTCAGGGCCTCGAAGCTGTACGTCCGGGTCTCGCCCAGCACCACGTAGTCCGGCTCGTGGTCGGTCAGCACGTACCCGATGTCGTGCAGCGCCGTGGTCAGGCCCGCCTCCCCGATCACGTACGCCGTGCCGCCCGGCCGCTGGTCCGCCAGGAACCGGGCGGTGGCCAGCGCGGAGGTCCAGATGTTCGGCACCGGGACGTCGAGGCCGATCCGGGACAGCCGGGCGTGCAGGTCGCGCGGGGTGTAGATGGAGTTGTTGGTCAGCACGAGGAACGGCTTGCCGGACTCGCGCAGCCGCTTGACGAAGGCGTCCGCGCCCGGCACCGGGATGCCCTCGTGCACCAGCACCCCGTCCATGTCCGTGAGCCAGGACTCGATCGGCTTGCGCTCCGCCATCGCGGGACTCCCCTCCGTAACTCCCTGCGCCCGGTCCGCGACCACCAGCGTAATCACCCGGCGCGACAGACCCGCCCGCGTGACCGATCCTGGAGTCGGGCCGCCTCGCGCGCCCGGCGCGCGCCGGCCCGGCCGTCCTGACCGTCCCCACCCGAGGAGGCCGTCATGGGGCTCATGGACAAGCTCAAGGACGCGATGCACAAGGCGGGCAAGAACCCGGACAAGACCCGGCGCGCCACCCACAAGGGCGCCGACACCGCCGACGACCGGACCGGCGGGCGGTACAGGGACGAGATCCGGACCAGCCGCGACGCGATGGACCAGCGGTTCGGGGAGGAGGGCGAGCCGCCGGGCCGCGGCGGCGCGTAACGCCGGCCGTCGCGGGCCGCCCGTACGCCTGCCCGTACGGGCGGTGCGGGCGGTCACGGCACGGCTCGCGTACGCCCGCCACCACGCGGAACGCCGACCGCACGCCCGCGCGGGGCGGCACCGTACCGGCGTACGGGCCTCGTCGGCGGCCGGGCGCACGCCGCCCCGACCCCCGCGCCGCACGCCGGCACGCCGTTTGCCACAGTAGGGCCGCATGAACGGCATCACCGGCAGCACTCCCCTGCGCGTCGGCCTCATCGGCTACGGCATCGCGGGCTCCGTCTTCCACGCCCCGCTGATCGCGGCCGCCGACGGCCTCGTCCTCGACACCGTCGTCACCTCAAGCCCCGAGCGGCAGGCGAAGGCCCGCGCCGAGCACCCCGGCGCGCGCGTCGCGGACGCCGCGGACGAGCTGTGGAGCCGCGCCGACGCCCTCGACCTGGTCGTCGTCGCGTCGCCCAACCGCACGCACGTGCCGCTCGCCCGCGCCGCCCTGGAGTCCGGGCTGCCGGTCGTGGTCGACAAGCCGCTGGCCGGGACCGCCGCCGAGGCCGAGGACCTGGCCGCGCTCGCCGAGAGCCGCGGCCTGCTGCTGAGCGTCTTCCACAACCGCCGCTGGGACAGCGACTTCCGTACGGTGCGGCAGCTGATCGCCGACGACGCGCTCGGCGAGGTGCGGCGCTTCGAGTCCCGCTACGAGCGGTGGCGGCCCCGGCTCAAGGGCGGCTGGCGCGAGTCGGGCGACCCGGCCGAGGTGGGCGGGCTGCTGTACGACCTGGGCAGCCACCTGGTGGACCAGGCGCTCACCCTCTTCGGCCCGGTCACGTCCGTGTACGCGGAGGCCGACGCGCGCCGGCCCGGCGCGCAGGCCGACGACGACTCGTTCGTCGCGCTCCGCCACGCCTGCGGCGTCCGCTCCCACCTGTGGACGAGCGCGACGGCCGCCCAGCTCGGCCCCCGCTTCCGGGTGATCGGCAGCCGGGCGGGCTACGTCAAGTACGGGCTCGACCCGCAGGAGGCCGACCTGCGCGAGGGCCTGCGGCCCGGCGGCGCGCGGCCGCCGGAGCCGGGCGCCGCGGAGTGGGGCGTGGAGCCGGAGAGCGCGTGGGGCCGGCTGGGCGCGGGCGAGTCGCCGCGCACGGGCGGCGGCGAACCGGTGCCGAGCCTGCCGGGCGACTACCCGGCGTACTACGCGGCCGTCGCCACCGCCCTGCGCCTGGGCGGCCCGCCTCCGGTCACGGCGGCCGAGGCGGCGGCGACCCTGCGGGTCCTGGAGGCGGCCCGGCGGTCGGCGGCGGAGGGGCGCACGGTCTCGCTGGGTTAGGGCGTGGCGAGCCGGGGGCGGACCACTCGACCGCTGTCACGCCCCCAGCGCGTGCGCTATCGCGTAGATGCCCAGGCCCGCCAGCGCGCCCACCACCGTGCCGTTCACCCGGATGAACTGGAGGTCCCGGCCGATGTGCGCCTCGATCTTGCGCGAGGTGTGCTCGGCGTCCCAGCTCGCCACCGTGTCGGTGATCAGCGCCGTGACCTCCGCGCGGTAGGTCGTCACCACGTACACCGCCGCGCCCTCCACCCAGCCGTCGGCCTTCTCCCGCAGCCGCCCGTCGGCCGCCGCCAGGCGGTGGCCCAGGGACAGGATCGCCGCGCGGGCCCGGCGGCGCAGCTCGCTGCCGTCGTCCTCCGCCGCCGCGACGAGCATGGCCCGTACGGCCCCCCACGCGGAGCCGATGAGGTCCTGCACCTCGCCGCGCCCCAGCGTCTCCGCCTTCAGCCGCTCGACCCGCGCGCGGGTGTCCGTGTCGGACTGGAGGTCGCCCGCGAAGTCCGCCAGGAACCGGTCGAGGGCGCCGCGCGCCGGGTGCTCCGGCATGTCGCGGATCTCGCGGACGAACCGCAGCAGCTCCCGGTAGACCCGCTCGCCGACCCGGCGGTCCACGAACCGGGGCGTCCAGCCGGGCGCGCCGGTCTCCACCGCGTCCACGACCGAGGCGCCGTGCGTGAGCAGCCAGTCGTGGGCGCGCGCGCAGACCACGTCCACGGCCTTGCGGTGGCCGCCCTCGGCGACGATCCGCTCCAGCAGCTTGCCGAGGCCGGGCGCGATCTCCTGGGCGTTCGCCCGGCGGGTGACGGCCTCGCCGACCACCGCCCGCACGTCCGCGTCCCGCAGCACGGCCAGCGCGCCGCGCAGCGCCGCCGCCAGCTCGGCCGTCACCCGGTCGGCGTGCTCGGGCCGCGCGAGCCACGCGCCGAGCCGGCCGCTGATGCCGATCGCGCGCAGCCGCTGCCGTACGACGTCGCCGTGCAGGAAGTTCTCGCCGACGAACTCGCCGAGGCTCACCCCGAGCTGGTCCTTCTTGGTGGGGATGATCGCGGTGTGCGGGATGGGCAGGCCCAGCGGGCGCCGGAACAGCGCGGTCACCGCGAACCAGTCGGCCAGCGCGCCCACCATGCCCGCCTCGGCCGCCGCCGCCACGTACCCGGCCCACGGGCCCGCGCCCGCCGTCTCCGCCCACGTGGCCAGCGCGAAGACGACCGCGACGGTCGCCAGCAGCCCGGCCGCGAACGCCTTCATGCGGCGCACGCCGCGCCGCTTCTCCGCGTCCGCGGGGGTGTCCGCCGCCAGCGGCGCGAGCGGCCCGGGGCGGCGTGCGCCCCCGTCCGCCGTCCGGCCGGCGTCCGCCCGCTCACCGCCCTGTTCGCGCATCGCCCGTCCCGTCTCGTGTCCCGTCCGCGGCTCGCCCGCCGCCGTCCGCCGCGGCGGCCGCGTCCCGTGCATTGTCGCTCCCGCCGTCGCCGCGCCGCCTCAGGGGCCCCCGGCGCCTTCGAGAGCCCGCAGAGGGAACGTACGGCGGGTTCCCGTCGTCCGACCGGAGGAGCCGGTTCCCCCCTTGGACCGGCTCACGCGGCGGTCCCGTGCTCACCGTGGGAGCATGAGGCCCGACCGGCCCGCGCCGCCACTCACGGCCCGCAGGGCCCGGTCACCCCCTCCCGCCGCGCCGGTTACGCTCCGGCGCGCCGCCGTGCCACCCCCCAGGAGCCCGCAGGGCTCCGGCCGTCCCGCCCGAGGAGGCCCCCGCCGATGAGCGTGCCCGCGATGCCCCGCCGCGCGGCCTACGCCGTGCTCGCCGCGCTGGTGGCCGTCGTCCTCCTCGTGTCCACCGCCATCTACCTGGCCGTCGCCGACGAGGACGACGACGGCGGGTACGAACCGCCGGGCCGGGCCGTCCCCGCCTACCCGGCCGGCTGGGTGGGCACCTGGTCGGCGCCGGCCGTGGGCGCCGAGCCCGGCCTGCCGCGCGACCCGGGCGGCGTGTCGGTGCGCAACGTGGTGCACACCAGCGTCGGCGGCAGCCGGGCCCGTATCGAGGTGTCGAACCTCTACGGCACCGCGCCGCTGCCGGTCACGCACGCCACGGTCGCGCTGGCCGCCGTGCCCAGCGGTCCGGCCGCCGTGCCGGGCACCATGCGCCGCCTGACCTTCGGCGGCCGCCCGGCGGTGACCGTGCCGCCGGGCGGGTGGGCCCTCAGCGACCCGGTGGGCCTGGGCGTGCCGGCCGCCGCCGACCTGCTGGTGACCACCTACTCCCCGGCCGCGGCCGGCCCGGTCACCTTCCACCCGCACGCGCGTGAGCTGTCCTACCTGGCGCGCGGCGACCGCGCCGGGGACACCGCCGGGACCGCGTACACCGAGGGCACCACCCACTGGCGCTACCTGACCGCCGTGGACGTGTGGACCCGGGAGGCGCCCGGCGCGGTGGTGGTCATCGGCGACTCGATCACCGACGGTGTCACCTCCACCCCGCGCACCAACCGCCGCTGGACCGACTACCTCGCCCGGCGGCTGCGCACCGCGCCGGGCGCGCCCCGCCTGGGCGTGCTCAACCAGGGCATCAGCGGCAACCGCGTGCTGGCCGACGGCGGCCCGGGCCCCCGCTCCGCCAACCCCAGCGGCCTGTCCCGCTTCGACCGCGACGTGCTGTCGCGTACGGGCGTCAGGGCCGTCGTCGTGGCGCTGGGCGTCAACGACATCCTGCGCACCCCGCACCAGACCGACCCGTCCCGGATCGTCGCGGGCCTCGCCCAGCTCACCGCGCGGGCGCACGCGCGGGGCCTGCGCGTGGTGGGCGCCACGCTGACGCCCTTCCACGGGCACCGCGGCTTCACGCCCCGGCTGAACGCCGTGCGCGAGCAGGTGAACGAGTTGATCCGCGCGGGCGGCGTCTTCGACGCGGTGGTGGACTTCGACCAGGCCCTGCGCGACCCGGCCCTGCCGCTGCGGCTGTACCCGGCGTACGACTCGGGCGACCACCTCCACCCCGGCGACCGCGGCTACGCGGCGATGGCCCGAGCCCTGGACCTGGGCCTGCTGGGCGCCGCGGCGGCCGTACGGTAGCGGCGGCCGGGCGGGTGCGGTCGGCGGGCCCGGACGCCGACGGCGGGCCGCCTCAGACCGCCGTACTGCCGACCATGAGGATCTTGACGGCGATCGTCGCGCCCTGGATCTCGTAGGTGGCGCGGTAGATCCCGACGCGCAGCCGCCGGATGCCAGTGGACCCGAGCTTGGTGCTTTCGGGCGGCTCCGGGTTCTTCGCCAGATCGTTGACGGCCTTCGTCAGAGGCCTGACCGCCTTCTCCCCGTCCCGCTGCCGGAGCCGCCGCAGCCCTTCCGTGGCGGCGCGGTCCCAGACGATCGTGTACCTCACCGGGCGTCGGCCGTGCCGGAAACGGCGACCAGGACCTCCGCATCGGCCGCGGACGCCGTGGGGCCGCCGCTCAGCGAGATGCGCAGCGACACGGCCAGATCGGCGAAGTCCAGTGCCTCTTCCTTCGCCGTCCGGTCCCCGGCCGTGTCCACCAGTGCCTGGGTCCACCAGTGGTCGAGGAAGACCTCGAAGGCGACGCCGTCGGACAGCGCGGCCAGCTCGGCGTCGAAGGCCGCCTGGCGCTCCGCGCTCAACGCCGCACGGACGCTGTCCACCCGCCGGGGCAGCTCCGCCCTCCGGAATCCGGTGTCCTCTCGTGCCTGCCGTAGAGCCCTGGACCAGACGTCTGACACGCGTTCTCCTCGTGAGCCCCGGATGAGCCTCGGACACCGTCGCCCCGGACCCGGAAGGCCCGCGCAGCGGCGGCGTCACACAGCGTGTCACGCCGACGCCGGAACCGGTATCCCGCCCGCCGCGCGGCGAGCGCCTAGCGGCGCCGCTGGGCCTTCAGCTCCCGCCGCTCCGCCCGCACCCGCTTGCGGTCCTCGCGGGTCCGCCTGCGCTCCGTGCTCACCCCGCCCCAGAAGGCGAAGCCCGAGATCACCACGGTCGGCGCGCCCGGCGCGCCCGCGCCCGCCGCGCTCTGGTCGAAGCCGCCCATGATGCCGGTGCCGGTGATCCGCACCTCCAGCTCCGGGGGCACGATGACCGACAGGCCGCCCATGACGGCGACGCAGCGGATCACCACCTCGCGGTCCTCGAACCGCGCCTCGCGCAGGTCGATCTCGCCGCCGCCCCAGAAGGCGGTGGCCTTGAACCGCCGGGGCACCGTCCACGGGCCCTTGCGCTGGAAGCCGGCCAGGAAGGCGAGCGCGCTGCCGGAGGTCGGCGGGCCGCCGATCCGGCCGGCCCAGGCGGTGTCGGCCGCGCCGGACACGGTGGCGGCCGGTACGGGCAGGTCGCGCAGCAGCGCTTCGAGGTCGGCGTGCGTACGGGCCTGGTAGGCGGCGTCCAGCCGCTGCTCGAACTCGGGCATGTCCAGCCGCCCTTCGGCGGCGGCCTGCCGCAGGGCCTCGGCAACCCGCTCGCGCTCGGCGTCGGAGGCCCGCAGGGCCGGGGCGGAGGGCTCCGGGGTCGTCCCCGGAGAGGGTGCGGCGTTCGTCATGCGCGGAGCCTATCGACTTGTTGTCAGCGAGCGTCAGGGGGCGGAGCCACCCGCGTACATGGCGGCGATCACATCCTCGATGTCCGGCTCCCGCACCGACAGGTCCACCAGCGGGTACCCGGCCGCCACCGCCGCGACCAGCGGCGCGGCGCTGCTCGTCGCCGGAAAGGCGAGCCACTGCCGGGGCCCGTCCACCCGCACCGTACGCGCGCCCGGCACCTCGATCGGCGGCAGCTCCCGCTCCAGGTCGACCACGAGCGTGCGCTCGCCGTCCCCCACCGCGTGCAGCCCCTCCAGCGGCCCGTCGTACATCAGCCGCCCGTGGTCGATGACCATCACCCGGCGGCACAGCTGCTCGATGTCGGTGAGGTCGTGCGTGGTCAGCAGCACGGTCGTGCCGCGCTCGGCGTTGAGGTCGCGCAGGAAGGCGCGCACCTTCGCCTTGCTGATCACGTCCAGGCCGATGGTGGGCTCGTCCAGGTAGAGCACGTCGGGGTCGTGCAGCAGGGCGGCGGCGATGTCACCGCGCATCCGCTGGCCGAGCGAGAGCTGCCGTACGGGCACGGGCAGCAGCTTCGCCAGCTCCAGCAGCTCGACGCAGCGGTCCAGGTTCTCCCGGTAACGGCTCTCCGGAATCCGGTACATGCGCCGCACCAGCGCGTACGAGTCGCGCAGCGGCAGGTCCCACCACAGGGTCGTACGCTGCCCGAACACCACCCCGATCCGCCGCGCCAGCCGGGTCCGCTCCCGGGACGGGTCGAGCCCGGCCACCCGCAGCCGCCCGCCGCTGGGCACGAGGATGCCGGTGAGCATCTTGATGGTGGTGGACTTGCCCGCGCCGTTGGGTCCGATGTAACCGACCATCTCGCCGCGCGGCACCCGGAAGCTGATCCCGTCCACGGCCCGCACCTCGGCGCGCTCGCGGCGCAGCAGCCCGGCCCTGCGCCGCACCTGGAAGACCTTCTCCACCCCGTCGACCTCGATGAACCGGTCCGCGTCCCCGATGGATTCCGCCGCGTCCGCCGCCGCGTCCATGCCGCTCCCTTCCCGTCGCCCGTCCCGCCGCCCGCCCCGGGACCTCTGGTCGCACGCCTGCGGCCCTTGGACATCATCCCCCACCGGTTCCGGGCTGCCCGGTCTCAGCGGCGGTCCGCCGGGATGGCCTGCTCGGTCCAGATGCACTTGCCGGTGGCGGTGTAGCGGGTGCCCCAGCTCCGGGCCATGGCGGCCACCAGTTGCAGGCCCCGTCCGCCCTCGTCGGTCACCGAGGCGTGCCGGATGTGCGGGGTGGTCAGGGAGCCGTCGGCGACCTCGCAGATCAGGGTGCGGCTGTGCAGCAGGCGCAGCCTGATCGGGCCGCGGGCGTGCCGGATGACGTTGCCGACCAGCTCGCTGGCGATCAGCTCCGTCGTCATCTCCAGGTCCTCGCCCAGGTGCCAGGCGTCGAGCTGGTCGCGGACGTACTTGCGGGCCTGGGAGGCCGCGATCGGGTCCTCCGGCAGCTCCCAGACGGCGATGTCCTCCGGGGCCAGGGCCCGGGTACGGGCGACCAGCAGCGCGGTGTCGTCCGCGGCCGGGCGGTCGGCGGGCAGCAGGGCGGCGGTGACCCTGTCGCACAGCCGCTCCGGGTCGCTCGCCCGGTCGGCGCCGACCGGCCCGCCGCCGAGGCCGTCGCCGTCGCGCAGGGCCGTGGCCAGGGTCTGGGCCAGCCGCCCCATCCCGTCGTCGATGTCCCGACCCGGCTCCTCCACCAGCCCGTCCGTGTACAGGACCAGCACACTGCCCTCAGGCAGCCGGACCTCCTCGGTGCCGAACGGCGGGGCGGCCACCCCCAGCGGCGGGTCCGGCTCCAGCGAGGGGAAGGTGACGGTGCCGTCCGGCAGGGCCACGGCGGGCGGCAGGTGGCCGGCGTCGGCGTAGGCGAAGACCTGGGTCGTCGGGTCGTACACCCCGTACAGGCAGGTGGTGAACGCCTCCTCGCCCAGCTCCGCGACCACGTCGTTGACGTGCGCCAGCACCTCGTCGGGCGGCAGCTCCAGGTCGGACAGCGTGCGCACCGCCGTGCGCAGCCGCCCCATGGTGGCCGCCTCCGGAATTCCGTGGCCCATCACGTCCCCGATCACCAGCGCCACCCGGTCGGCCGACAGCGGGATCACGTCGTACCAGTCCCCGCCCACGTCCGCGCCCTGCCCGGCGGGCAGGTACCGGGCGGCGGCGGTCAGCGCGGCCGACGACGGCAGGGCGCGGGGCAGCAGGGCGCGCTGGAGGTCCCGGGCGCGGGTGGCCGCCGCGTCGTACAGGCCGGCCCGCTCCAGGGCCTGCGCGACCAGGCCGCTCAGCGCGGTCAGCAGCGTCCGCTCGTCCTCGCCGAAGTGGTGCGGCCCGTCGTAGGAGACGACGCACACGCCGATCGGACGGCCGGACACGACCAGCGGGAGGGCCGCGCCGGCCTGCTTCCCGTCGGCGTCCGCCACGTCGTCCCGCTGCGGGTGCCGGGACAGGAACTCGGCCGCCGACTCGGTGAACTCCGGTGTGCGGGAGCGCATCGCGCCGCCGGTGACCGAGGAGAACAGCGGCATGCCGTGGACCCGTTCGGCGAAGTCCCGGGAGTAGCCGACCGAGCCCACCAGGTGCAGCCGCTCCCGCTCAAGACGCATCACGAGCAGCCCGCTCGCGCCGAACGCGGGCAGCACGCTGCCCGCCACCGCGTCCACCACGTCCCGCGCGGTGACGGCCTCGGCCAGCGCCCGTGTCAGCCCCGCCATCAGCGCCGCCCGCTGCGCGGCGGCCCGCTCCGCCGCCTGCCGCTCGGCCTCCCGCCGGTGCCGCTCCGTGACGTCCGCGACGTACACCGTCAGCCCGTCGGGTATGGGCACCAGGCGCAGGTGGTACCACTGGCCGTCCTCCCGGCCGGGCACCTCGAACACCACCGGTTCCCCCTCGGCCACAGCCCGGCGGCACCCCTCGCGGACACCCGGCGCCCCCCGTAGCACCGGCGCCTCCCACAGCGGACGGGCCACCAGCTCCCGCGACGGGCCCAGCAGCCGCTCCGCCGCCGCGTTCACGAACGCGATCCGCCCGTCGCCGGTCACGGACAGGAACCCGTCGCTCATGTGCAGCAGGGCGCGCCCCACCGACTCCAGGGCGTCGTGCGTGCGGGTGGTGTCCTGGGTCGTGCCCTCCACCCGGACCGGCGTCCCGTGCTCGTCGGTGACGACATGGCCGTGGTCGCGCACCCAGCCGTAGGTCCCGTCCCTGCGCCGTAGCCGGAACTCCAGGTCCAGGACGCCGCGCGTGCGGACCGCCCGGCTGGTCTCGGCCACCACCCAGGGCAGGTCGTCCGGGTGCACCAGGGCGTCCCAGGACGCCATGTCGATGTGGAACTCCGCCGATACGGGGCGGGACGGCGTGCCCTGCGACCGGTCGATGGCCACCTCCCCCGTACGCAGGTCCCACGTCCAGTTCCCGACCAGCACCGCCTCGGGCCCCCGGTCCGGTTCCCCCTCCGGCTCCCGGCGTGGGGCGTCGGCCGCGGCCCGCGCGTCCTGCCCCGAGAGCAGGCCGGGGGACACGCCCTCCGGGCCGCGCGGGGTCAGCCGCAGCCGCCCGCCGGCCCATCGGGCCACGTCCTCGAAGAACGCCCGCTGCCCGGGTCCGGGCGCATGGGCCGCCGGGACCACCACGGACAGGGCGCCCACCGGCCCGTCCTCTCCGTCCAGCGGCACCGCCGCCATTCCGTACCCCTCCGGCGCCGCGGCGGGGCCGACGGGGCCGGGCGGACGGCCGTGGAACCGCGTGGGGACCCCGGCTTCGGGCACGTAGGCGTACCCGCCGCGCTGGACGGACAGCGCGGGAGCCACCGGGCCGCGCTCGGAGATGCGGTCCCAGGCCCGGGTGAAGGGGTGGGCCGTCCCGGCGCTCACCACCAGCACCATCTCCCGCTTGGAGATCCGCTCACGCATGTGCGCCATGCCGCTGAGCCCGCCCAACTCGGCCGTGGCGTGCAGCAGGGCGTGCAGCAGCATCTCCCGGTCGCTCAGCTCCTCCGGCAGGCCGGCGAGCAGCCGCAGCCGCTCGGCCCGCACGGCCGACACGGCCGGCTCCGGCGGGTCGGGCCGACCCTCGTCGCGTGGGGCACCCATGGCGGTCCCTCACCATCCCAGAAGCTGCGATGTCCGGCACATCCGGCATGCTCCGTCCCGAATGTCCATCCTCTCACCGTCCCCGGGGACCGGCGGCTCACCGCCCTCCGCGGTCGGCGGCGAGCGCGGCCAGCTCCCGCCGCACCGCCTCCTCGTGCCGCGCCACGTCCTCCCGGGCCCGCTTCGGGCTCCACCGCCCGCTCATCAGGAAGACGCACGGCACGAACGCCGCCTGCCCGCCCAGGCACACCCACCACCAGGTCTGCCACTGCCCGGGGACCTCCGCCTGCGCCCGGTCAACCCTGGGACCGTACGTCCGCAGCACGGCCAGGTCCGGCCGCGCCTTCCGTACGGTCGCGAGACCGGCGGGCCCCACCTCCCGGCGGGCCCGCGCGGCCAGTGCCGGGGGCACCGCCCCGGGCGGGTACCGGTCCAGCTCCGCGAAGAGCCGCGGGTGCGCCCGGATGACGTCCAGCGCGGGCGCCGCCTTCTGCCGCGCGGCCGCCACCTGCGGGCCGTGCTCCAGCAGCGGGGTGGCCGACGAGACGACCAGCGGCAGGGCCGCGGTGGAGGCCGCCAGCGTGAGGCGGAAGATCCAGCCCCAGACGGCGAGCCCCGCGGCCGCCCCGGCCGGATTGCGCTCCTCGACGGTCTCGGTGAACCCCGCCATCCACGGCGCGAAAGCGAGCTCCGCGAACAGGGCGCTGACGGCCAGCAGCAGGACGAAGGTGTAGTAGCCGGTGGTCGGCTCGGTGGCCCGCAGCGCGAACATCGCGGTCAGCACCATCAGGCCCGCCGCCCCGACGATCATGAAGGGCTTGCGCACCAGGAAGCGGTCGGACAGCAGGCCGGCCACCAGCAGAGCGATCGCGTCCGCCGCCCAGAACCAGTTCATCAGCGCGTTGGTGCGCTGCTCGCTGTAGCCGAAGACGGTCCCGAAGTAGACGACGGCGTTGCCCACCACCGCGAAGTACAGCAAGCTGAACAGGGAGACGCCCACGGCCGGAACCACCACGGGCGGCCCCGTCACCTGCCGCCACTCGCCGCGCCGGACCGCCTCCGGATCCAGCCCCCTGGCGCGCGCCTCGACCAGCGCCCGGTCCCGCAGGGTCACCATGATCTGATCGCGCAGCCGCGGCGACAGCTCACGCAGCGCCACCACGACGACCAGGAAGACCGCGAACCCGGCGGCACCGGCCAGGCGCAGCTCGTCCTGCCAGCCGAGGCGTTCGAGGGTGCTGCTGACGACCAGGGCCACGGTCAGGCCGCCGATGTCCGTGGCGATGCCCCAGAACGCCAGCGCGGTGGCCCGGCCGAGCCGCGGCGAGAAGTCCCGGACCAGAGCGGGAGCCGCCACCAGCACCAGCCCCTCGATGAAGGACACCAGCGCCGACAGCACCAGGAAGACCTGCTTGCTCCCGGCGTTCGGCAACCCGAAGAAGGTCGTCACACTGGCCGCCAGCAGCCCGTAGACCACCAGGTTCGCCCGCCCCCAGCGGTCGGCCAGCCCGGCCAGCAGCGAGGAGAAGGCCCCCGCCAGGCTGCTGATCACCGTCACCCACAGGAAATAGGTGAACGTCATGCCGAAGTGCCGGATGATCGAGGCGGCCACCGCGAACTGGACGAACAGCATGTAGTACATGACCACGGTGGTGGCCACGACGACGGCCAGGTAGGCCAGCCGGTGCCCGGTCGGCGGGTAGCGGTCGAGGTCCCGGCGGTAGAGCCGGGAGAGACAGCCGGGCGGCATGGACGGCGAGGGCATACGACTCCCTCCTGCCCCGCGGGCGCGGCGAGCACGGCCGCACGGGCCCAGAGCGGACGCCGCTCTGCGCCGCCGGGCCTCTCGTCTCCCGCGACCCGGCCGGGCCGTGCTTCCTGTCCTCCACGCTAGGGCGCCGGGCCGACGCCCGCACCCGCGCGGCGGCGCGTCGCCGCGGCGACGACCGCTCCCCCGCCCGGGGCGCACCGCAACGCCGACCACGGAAGGGGGCCAGACCTGGCCGCGCCCTGACGCACCGGCCCCGGGGTGCCGACGGAAGGGGGCGGGTCGCCGGTTCGTCGAACCGGCACCCCGCCCCGTCCTCGCCTGCCGCCGTCCGTCAGTCATCCGACCGGAACACGATGTCCTCGACCGCGCTCCGGCTCAGGTTCCAGTACGTCACCTTGGGGTGCGGACCGACGTTGGCGCCGCCCTCGGGCGCGCGGACGTCGAGCGCGGCCACGTCCCGGTTGCTGCCGGGCGCCCGGTCCTGGTAGCCGATGCCGAACTGCTCGACCGCGTTGCCGGTCGGCTCGCCCGCGCGGAAGAGGTGCACACCGGCGTACGCCTTCTGGTGCGGCCTGATCGTGGCGACCGCCTGCGGCCTGGGCCCGAACGACGGGATGGGCTGGTCCGCGTCGCGGAAGTAGATGTACGGGTAGTGGTGGAGCGTGCACGGCTTGCCGGTGACGTTGGTGGCCGTGATCAGCATGTTCTGGCCCGAGTCCTGCCGCCAGTACGACGTGCTGATGGAGAGGTCCTGGTCCGCGCAGGCGGCGGTGGCGACGGTGCCGGTGCGGCTCGCGCTCGGGGCGGCGCCGGGAGCGGCGGGCGCGGTCGCGGTAGGGGCGGTGGAGCCGCTCGCCGTGGCGGTGGGGGCGGCGGTGGCAGGCTCGGACGCGGGCGTGGAAGCGGACGCGGAGGCGGTGGGCGTGGCCGTGGCTGTGGCGGACGAGCCGGTGGCGTTCGCGCCGTCGTCCTTGCCGCTCGCGTCGCAGGCAGTGGCGGACAGGACCGCGACGGCGGCCACGGCCCCCAGGGCGCAGGTCTTCCACGTCGTGCGGGCAGGGCGCATGGTGATCCCCCGTAGTCGTGTTGGGAAGAAAAGGATTTGCCAGCCACAGGATTATGTCCGGCCCGGGCCGCCAATTCATCTCACCCGCGCGCTTGTTGCGAACCAGGGACACAACGGCGACACCGAAAACCCCGGTACGGACCGTCGCACCCGGGGCCGACCCGAAAGGCTGCCGCCGTCCGGCAGCACGCGACCGGCGAAATCCGCATACGTGCCGCAGGACGGAGTTCGACCGGGACCGCGGCAGGGAGCGACAGGCCCCTCCGGCCCGCCCACCCCAGCGGCGACAGGGCCCGAAAGGGGCTCTGACCAGCGCATGAGCCCGCACCGAGCCGCCACAACCCTCTGCCCTCGGCCCGTTGTGCGGCCTGTCCCGCAGGCGTCATTTCATCCTGCACGGCCTTCATGGAATACCGCGAAAGTTTCAGTGACGGCGACGCCTACTGCGAAAGTTTCACGCAAGCTCAACTGCGCACCGGATGGCGCCCGGCACGGGGACCGCTAATTTCCAGGAAAGGTCGTTACCGGAAAAACGGGAAAGACGGGGGCAAGATCCATGCGGAACACGTTGAAGCGGAAAACCCTGCGGCGCAGAATCGGTGGCGCCGTGGTCCTTTCGTCCGTGGTGGCCATGACGGGCGCGGCGGTCCCCGTGGCACTCGGCAGCCCGGCGGCCGCCGCGACCACCGCCACGGCGCCGACCGCCACCTCCGCGCAGGCGGCCAGCGGCCGCAGCTACACCTACCTGGAGTTCAAGAAGGGCTCCAACCCGCTCAACTCGCGCCTGCGCTTCATCTACGTCCAGGTCATCAACCCGGACAAGGTGCGCACCTGGGTGATCGACAGCTGGCGCGCGGGCTCCGGCAACGGCAGCAAGGACACCTGCGCCACCGGGCGCGGCTGGCTGCCCAACGGCACGTACAAGATCCGCCAGTACTACCCGCACCACAACGGCGGCCCGCGCGGCGTGAACGGCATCGCCTGGGACATCGGCAACCACAAGTGCCACAGCGGCAAGTGGCGCACCGAGCTGTTCATCCACAGCAAGATGCGCCCGGACGGCAGGCAGGGCACCGGCCCCTACCGCTGGACGGGCAGCTACGCCTCCAACGGCTGCATCAAGCTGAGCCCGCACGACATCCGCGAACTCCAGGACCTGCGGTCCAACTACCCGCACCCGAGCAAGCTGTACGTCAGCTGAACCACGGCGGCCGGGACGCCCAGCCGGAGCGACGGGAGGCCGGACCACCACACGGCGGTCCGGCCTCCCCGCTTCTGCCCCGGGGACGCGACGCCGTGGCGACGCCAGGGCCAGGCCGAGACGGTCGCGGCACGCGTCAAAGGGGGCCATGAGGGCGAGGGCGGGCGAGGGTCGGAAGGAAATGCCCAGGTGAGTCCTACGATGGGCCGGTGACCGAGACGCTGCCAGCGGGGGGTGTGTCAAGTTAACGGCTGATCTT